>JBGTDZ010000250.1:0-4632 GCA_041748055.1 Aquaticitalea sp. | reverse complement strand
CTTTTAATGGTGGTACCTCCAGGAATCGAACCAGGGACACAAGGATTTTCAGTCCTTTGCTCTACCAACTGAGCTAAGGTACCAGTCACTCAAATGAGGATGCAAATATATATTCATTTTTATTATTCACAAAACTAAAATATATAAAAATTCCTTTTTGTAATTTTACATCTTTTATTTTATACATGAACCTCATCATCGACGTTGGAAATACTCTGGTAAAATTCGCTGTTTTTCAGGAAGATTTGCTAATTGAAAAATATAAGGTTGTTCAATCAGATGCTTATAAAACTTTTGAGGAAATCATTTTCAAACATCCTTCCATCCAAAAAGCCATCCTCTCTAATGTTGGAAAATTAGATACTGATGTTTTGGATATAATCACGTCAAAATTTCAACTCTTGATTCTAGACAACTCAACCAAAATCCCTTTCAAGAATTGTTACAAAACTCCCAAAACTTTGGGCATTGACAGAATAGCACTTGTGAGTGCATCTGTAAAGCAATTTCCTGATAAAAATGTCTTGATAATTGATGCTGGCACTTGTATCACTTACGATTTTATCAACACCAAAAATGAATATCTAGGTGGCGCTATTTCTCCAGGAATTAGATTAAGATACAAAACCTTAAATACCTTGACGGCAAATCTTCCGTTATTGAATACCCAAATGCCTAAAGAGCTTATCGGAAACACCACTGATAGTTCTATTCACTCGGGAGTGATCTTTGGAATTTTAAATGAAATAGAAGGGGTTATTCATGCGTACACAGAAAAATATACAGATTTAACAGTTATTTTAACAGGTGGTGATTCCAATTTCTTGTCAAAACAATTAAAAAATGGCATATTTGCCAACTCAAATTTCCTTTTGGAGGGTTTGAACTTTATATTAGAATATAATTCTCACTAATGATAAAAAAACTTGTAATAGTTTTAATGGCTGTAATCGCATTCCAATCTCATGCACAAGAAGGTACAGCCTCCCCTTATTCATTCTACGGGATTGGAATTTTAAAATTCAAAGGCACTGTGGAAAACAGAAGCATGGGTGGCTTAAGTATTTATACGGACAGCATACATGTTAATTTAAGGAATCCAGCAAGTTATGCTGGTCCAAATTTAAAATTGTATAATGAAGAAAGCCGACCAGTAAAATTTGCGATCGGTGGAAGCTATAGTAGCATAAATTTAAAAAGTGAATCTGGAAGCGATAAAACAAGTACAACAACTTTCGACTATTTCGCAATGTCGGTTCCAATAGGAAAATTTGGACTTGGGTTTGGGCTATTGCCATACACGTCCGTAGGCTATAAACTTGAAGCCACAAATGAAGATGGGATGCTATCCAATCGCTATAGGGGCGAGGGAGGTGTGAACAAAGCTTTTGTAGGTCTTGGATATCAGATTTCGGAGGGTTTAAGCGTTGGAATCGATGCGAGCTATAATTTTGGAAATATCCAAAACAGCTCAATAGCATTTATTTATGACGACAATGGTGATCTTGTGCAATATCAATCCAGACAAAATGACCGGTCAGATTTAAGTGGCCTCAACTTCAATCTTGGAGTTAGCTACAAAACAATGTTGAATGAGAAATTGCAATTGACAACGGGTCTTGCCTATGCACCTAAAAACAGTCTTACCTCCAATAATACAAGATCTTTCTCAACAATTGTCGTTAATCAATCCACAGGTCAGGAATTTGCAATAAACACCATCGATGCAGACCTTGAGGCGCAAAATTTGAAAAGAACGGATTTGACACTTCCATCCCGTCTTTCCTTCGGAGCTGGGATTGGTTCACCTCGAAAATGGTTTGTTGGCAGCGAATTGACATTGACGAATACAAGTACATTTTCAAATCCTATCAACGAAATTACCAATGCAAATTTTGTAAATGCTTCAACATTGGCATTCGGCGGATTTTATATTCCAGAATACAATTCTTTTTCAAAATATTGGAAACGAGTTGTTTATAGAGCAGGAGTCCATTTTGAGAACACAGGTTTAGAGATTAATAATGAAACCATCAATGAGTTTGGCATGTCTTTTGGATTAGGGTTGCCAGTTGGAAATCTTTTCTCAAATGCAAATATTGGACTTGAGTTTGGTAAGCGTGGAACCACAAACCAAAATTTAATCCAAGAGAATTTTATAAATCTCCAATTTAGTTTATCTTTAAATGATAGATGGTTCCAAAAAAGTAAGTATGATTAACCATATAATGAACAACACAATGAAAACAAGAATTATTTTAGTAGTTACAGCCCTTTTGTTAGGAGTCAACAACAGTTTTGCCCAGCAAGATGAAGAGTGTATGACTAACTTGACTATTTTTACCGATTACTACAAAAGCAAAAAGTTTAATGAAGCCTATGAACCATGGATGAAAGTAAGAACCAAATGTCCAAAATTCAATCGTGCCATTTACGCATATGGTGAAAAGATCTTAAAAGATAAAATCGAAAATTCTACAGGAACAGAGAAAGTAGGATATTTGAATGATCTTATGAAATTGTGGGATGAAGCAGTGGTACATTTTCCTTCCAATTATACGAAAGGAGGCGTATTGAGCGACAAAGGGCAGTTGATGTATGATTTCAAAGAAGACTTAAAAGTCACTAATCAACAAATCTACGATGTGTTGGACAGGGCTTATAAGGAAGATGTTGAAAACTTCAAGAATCCAAGAGCTTTGTATATTTATTTCTCATCTGTAGTGGATATGCACGATGCAAAAGAAGTGGAAGTACAATCAGTGTTCAATAAGTATGATGATGTTTCAGAAAAAATTGGCAAAGAAATCGATAACTATACTTTGCTTTTAAACCCTCTAGTTGAAAAGGAAGAGAAAGGCACTGCCTTGACTTCTAAAGAACAGGAATATAAGGAATCTTATGAAAGCTATTTGGAGAACTATAACACTATTTCCGGAAGTATGGATACCAAAATGGGTCAGTTGGCAAATTGTGAGAATCTGATTCCTTTGTACCAAAGAGATTTTGAACAGAACAAAACCAACGCAGAATGGTTGCAACGTTCTGTAAGCCGTATGTACAATAAAGAATGTACAGAAGATCCATTATATACGACATTGGTAAAAGCTTATGATGCAGCAGCACCATCGGCTGATACAAAATATTTCGTAGCGAACTTATTGTTCTCACAAGGAAATGCTTCAGAAGGAAACAAGTATTTAGACGAAGCATATGATCTTGAAAAAGATCCTTTGAAAAAAGCCAAGAGAGCCTATGATATTGGTAAAAGTTTAAGAAAGAAAGGACAATTTGGTGCTGCAAGAACTTATTTCCAAAAAGCATTGAGCTTGAGTCCATCGATGGGCAGAGCCTATTTGGAAATCGCTCAGATGTATGCCTCTAGTGCAAATGATTGTGGCGATTCTGTTTTCAATAAAAGAGCAGTGTACTGGTTGGCCGCTTCTGAAGCTCGTAAAGCTATAAGAGTTGATGGTAGTTTAGCTTCATATGCAAATCAGTTAATATCAAATTATGAAGGTAGAGCACCCTCAAGACAAGATATTTTTTCCTCTAATTCAGCTGGAAAAACTATTAGCATTGGATGTTGGATTGGGTCTAGTGTTACCGTTCCAAATTTGTAAATGAAATTTAAGAACACATATATTTTTAAAAGCATAGTCACAGCAGTCGTTGTGACTATGTTTTTTTCATGTAAGGACAACTTTAAGGAAGTCCAACAGATTGGGGTTCTTCAAAATGAACCGATTGGTGTTGCAGAAAATATCAATTTAAAATATACTGACTCAGGAAGGGTCAAGGCCAATCTGTTAAGTCCTAAAATGAAAGATTATTCAAATAGGGATTTTGCTTTTACCGAATTTCCAAATGGAATAAAATTATTGCTCTACGATAAAGGCAAGAAAAGTACCATTCTTGCTGATTATGCGATTTCCTACAGTGAAACAGATTTGATCGATTTACAAAATAATGTTATTATTATCACACAGCAAAGCGATAGTATTTTTGCCAATCAATTATATTACGACCAAGAGAATGAACAGATTTTTACGAATGAACCGTTCAGATTTGTCTCGCCAACCAAAATTATGTCTGGAATAGGATTTAATTCTGATAAGGATTTTAAAGACTTTCAAGCCATGGAAATCACTGGAACAATCTATCTAGATGAATAATTGGTTATCTTTGCCCCTAATATTTTAACTTTCGCCCAGATGAAACTTCAAAAATTCTTTCAATACGCCTATTTGGTTTTTGCCATTTTATTTATTTACGAAGCCATCGTCAATTGGAATTCTGATAGGAACAGGGCTTATATGATGTTGGTGATAGCTGCGCTTGCAGTTTTTATGTTTTTCTTTAGAATACGTTTTGCCAAGAAAATGGAGGAAAGAAACAAAAAATAATTTATGGATATCGATGTGTTCATCATTGTATTATCGCTTATTTTATCGGCTTTCTTTTCGGGTATGGAAATCGCCTATGTATCTTCAAATAAGATACATATAGAAATTGAAAAAAAGCAACGCGGTCTTCTCGCTCTAGTACTTTCAAAAATCACTGAAAAACCTTCCAAGTTTATTGCTACCATGCTTATTGGCAACAATATTGTTTTGGTTGTGTATGGTTTTT
>JBGTDZ010000249.1:0-2226 GCA_041748055.1 Aquaticitalea sp. | reverse complement strand
TTTACCGTTTTAACAATCTTTTCAGCAGATTTGTCCACCAAATTGTGATCGTATGATTTTAGTTTTATCCTGATTTTTTGACTCATTTTCTTAATATTTTAAGCTTCGACGCCTTTTGCTGCCTTAATCACTTCTTCAGATATGTTTGAAGGAGTTTCAGCATAATGTGAAAATTCCATAGTTGATGTTGCACGCCCAGATGATAGCGTTCTTAATGTTGTTACATAACCAAACATTTCAGATAATGGCACAGTTGCTTTTACAGTTTTTGCACCTGCACGATCTCCCATATCACTCATTTGTCCTCTACGTCTGTTAAGGTCACCGACAATATCACCCATATTTTCTTCTGGGGTGATAACTTCAATCTTCATAATTGGCTCCATGATTACAGCTTTAGCGGCTTTGGCAGCATTTCTAAATCCAATTTTTGCCGCCAATTCAAATGATAAAGCATCAGAATCCACATCATGGTAAGATCCGTCCGTCAATGTTACTTTCATCGCATCAACTTCATAGCCAGCCAACGGTCCGTTGACCATCGCCATCTTAAATCCTTTCTCAATTGATGGGATAAATTCTTTGGGAACGTTACCACCTTTGATTGCAGAAATAAATTCTAAACCTGTTTTACCTTCTTCGGCTGGTTCCAATGTGAATTGGATATCAGCAAATTTACCACGACCACCCGATTGTTTTTTGTAAACTTCTCTGTGTTGAGCCGCTCTGGTAATAGCTTCTTTATATTCTACTTGAGGCGCACCTTGATTGACCTCTACTTTGAACTCACGGCGCAAACGGTCTACAATGATATCCAAGTGAAGCTCACCCATACCGGAAATGATGGTTTGCCCTGACGCTTCGTCAGTTCTAACTGTAAATGTTGGATCTTCTTCAGCCAATTTAGACAAGGCCATACCCAATTTATCTACATCCGCTTTTGTTTTAGGCTCCACAGCAATACCAATTACGGGATCAGGGAAGTTCATACTTTCTAAAACAATTGGATGTTTTTCATCTGATAAGGTATCTCCTGTTTTGATGGATTTAAATCCAACAGCAGCACCAATATCTCCAGCTTCGATAAAATCGATAGCATTTTGCTTGTTAGCATGCATTTGGTAAATACGAGAGATACGCTCTTTGTTACCTGAACGATTGTTCAATACATAAGAACCTGCATCCAAACGTCCTGAATAAGCACGGAAAAATGCCAGACGACCAACAAAGGGATCGGTAGCAATCTTGAATGCCAAGGCAGAAAATGGTTCATTAACGGATGGCTTTCTTCTTTCTTCTTTGTCTGTATTTGGATTGACTCCTATAATCGCCTCTTTATCCATTGGAGAAGGCAAATATCTACATACGGCATCCAACAAGAATTGAACACCCTTATTTTTGAATGAAGAACCACAAATCATAGGAATGATAGCCATATCCATAACTGCAGCTCTTAATGCAGCATGAATTTCATCTTCAGTAATAGAATCTTCATCTTCCATGAATTTTTCAAGAAGACTTTCATCGTAACTCGCTACTTCCTCGATTAACTTTGCTCTATATTCTTTAGCTTCAGCTTTCAATTCTTCTGGAATTTCAACAATATCAAAAGTTCCTCCAAAATTATCTTCATGCCAAATAATCGCTCTATTTTTTACTAAATCAACGACCCCTTTAAAATCGATTTCATCACCAATAGGAAGCACGATAGGCACTGCATTGGAGCCTAACATTTCTTTTACTTGTCTATTGACCATCATAAAATCCGCTCCTTGACGGTCCATTTTATTCACAAACCCAATACGAGGTACTTTATAATTGTCAGCAAGTCTCCAGTTAGTCTCAGATTGAGGCTCAACACCATCAACCGCACTAAACAAGAACACCAATCCGTCCAACACACGCAATGATCGATTTACCTCAACAGTAAAATCAACGTGGCCAGGAGTATCGATAATATTAAAGTGATAATCTTTTGATTCTGGGGTAGGCTCGCCATTCACACGTGGAAAAACCCATTCGCAAGTGGTAGCAGCAGAAGTAATTGTTATACCTCTTTCTTGCTCTTGCTCCATCCAGTCCATAGTTGCCGCACCATCATGAACCTCACCTATTTTGTGGGATACACCGGTGTAGAACAAAATACGTTCTGTGGTGGTGGTCTTTCCTGCATCAATGTGAGCAGCAATACCTATATTTCTTGTATATCTTAAATCTCTAGCCATC
>JBGTDZ010000248.1:0-3342 GCA_041748055.1 Aquaticitalea sp. | reverse complement strand
AAATGAATCGACATCCCACAAATATAAAAGGATAAACAAAATTTTAGTTTATCCTTTTTTTTGTGCAATTTTGCAAAACTTCATTCCTGCGCAGGTAGGAATCCCTACGTACAAGAGAAATACTATGAAATACATTAAAAGACAAAAAGCCATCATTCTACTCGAAGATGGAACAATTTTTCATGGCAAGACAATAGGAAAACAAGGTTCAGCATTCGGAGAAGTCTGTTTTAATACAGGCACAACAGGCTATCAAGAAATCTTTACAGATCCATCCTACTATGGGCAATTGATGGTCGCCACTAATGCTCATATCGGCAATTATGGAACCCTTACCGATGAAGTTGAGTCAGACTCCATTAAAATTTCCGGGTTGATCTGTAAAAATTTCAGTTTCAATTATTCCAGACCTGCAGCAAATGATTCATTGGAAAACTTTTTCGAAAAAAATAATTTGTTGGCAATTTCAGATGTTGATACCAGAGCTCTTGTCAGTTACATTAGGGATAATGGGGCAATGAATGCGGTTATTTCCACAGAAGTCGATGATTTAGAGAATTTAAAACGACAATTGGCAGAAGTTCCCGATATGAATGGTCTGGAACTGGCTTCAAAAGTAAGTACAAAAGAATCTTATATGGTAGGAGACGAAAATGCAACCTATCGAATTGCTGCTTTGGATTTAGGGATAAAAAATAACATACTCCGCAATTTTGCAAAGCGTGATGTTTATATTAAAGTGTTTCCCTACAATACAAGCTTTGAGGAAATGAATGAATTTAAGCCAGATGGATTTTTTATTTCCAATGGCCCAGGAGATCCCGAACCTTTAAAGGATGCAATAACCGCTGCGCAAGAAATTATTGAGCGCAATTTGCCATTATTTGGCATTTGTTTGGGACATCAGGTGATAGGTTTGGCCAACGGGATTTCGACCTACAAGATGCACAATGGCCATAGAGGCATCAATCATCCTGTAAAAAACCTGCTTACAGGAAAAGGAGAGATTACCTCCCAAAATCATGGATTTGCCATCAATCGTGAAGAAACCGAGAACCATCCAGATATCGAAATAACCCACACGCATCTTAATGATAACACTGTTGCAGGGATGAGGATGAAAACAAAAAACTGCTTTTCTGTGCAATATCATCCAGAAGCAAGCCCTGGCCCTCACGATGCATCCTATTTGTTTGATGATTTTATAGAGATGATTAAAAACAGATAATGGACTAACGGCAATGAAAATCAGAAATCATTGCCGTTTTTTCATAGCGCAAACATTATAGTAGATTTTAAATGTAATTCTGAAACATGATTTGAGCATTTCGAACAACTATTTTGTAAATTTGGAAGTCAAAATATATTAATTTAAACCAATAACATAATGAGCATTATTATCAAAATCCACGCAAGACAAATTTTTGATTCAAGAGGCAATCCAACTATTGAAGTGGATGTCGTTACCGAAAACGGAGTTATGGGGCGTGCTGCTGTACCTTCTGGTGCCTCTACAGGCGAACATGAAGCAGTAGAGCTACGGGATGGTGGAAAAGCATATTTGGGAAAAGGTGTAATGAAAGCGGTTGATCATGTCAATTCTGTGATTGCACAGGAATTGTTGGGGACCTCAGTGTTCGAGCAAAACCTTATAGATCAAATTATGATTGATTTAGATGGCACTAAAAACAAATCCAAATTGGGCGCCAATGCCATTTTAGGTGTTTCCCTCGCAGTGGCAAAAGCTGCAGCCAATGAATTGGGCATGCCTTTATATAGATATGTTGGTGGTGTCTCTGCCAATACATTGCCAGTACCTATGATGAACATCATTAATGGTGGTTCGCATAGTGACGCACCAATTGCATTTCAAGAATTTATGGTGATGCCGGTAAAAGCCAAAAACTTTACACACGCCATGCAAATGGGAACAGAAATTTTCCATAATCTTAAAAAAGTCTTGCACGACAGAGGTTTGAGCACCGCAGTTGGTGATGAAGGAGGATTTGCTCCAAATCTTCCTGGCGGAACAGAAGATGCCTTAGATACCATTAAAAAAGCGGTTGATAATGCAGGTTATAAATTAGGTGATGATGTAATGATAGCCCTGGATTGTGCCGCAGCAGAGTTTTATGTAAAAGGAAAATACGATTATACCAAATTCGAAGGCGATAAAGGAAAAGTCAGGACAAGTAAGGAGCAAGCAGATTATTTGTCCGAATTAGCCTCAAAATATCCAATTATTTCCATTGAAGACGGAATGGATGAAAACGATTGGGAAGGTTGGAAATATCTTACCGAAAAAATAGGAGATAAAGTGCAATTGGTAGGGGATGATTTATTTGTAACGAATGTTGAACGGCTGTCAAGAGGAATTAAAGAAGGTATTGCCAATTCCATTCTTATAAAAGTCAACCAAATCGGAACCTTGACTGAAACCATAGCAGCCGTCAATATGGCCCATAATGCAGGCTACACGTCTGTGATGTCACATCGCTCTGGTGAAACCGAAGACAACACTATCGCTGATTTGTCCGTAGCATTGAATACGGGTCAAATCAAAACAGGTTCTGCATCACGTAGCGACCGTATGGCGAAATATAACCAGTTGTTGCGTATTGAAGAAGAACTTGGCAATGTGTCACATTTCCCTGGATTGATGGCTTTCAAGGTAAAATAAAACCCAGTTGAAACTTTTACCATTGCAATATTAATTTCCTGTTAGCATTCTTTTTTTATCGATTCTATCAATAGTTGAATTGTTAAAATGCTTGTTAAGTTACCTTCTATATCGTGATATATTTTGTAAATTCGTGATATCTTTTTAGATACACAATTCAGAATAACATTTACACATCAATATGTCAGATAAAGCTACGTTAGAAATAGACGGAAAAAAATATGAATTCCCACTCATTATAGGTACAGAAAAAGAGGTTGCCATAGATATTAGTAACTTACGAAGTACGACCGATAGCATCATCACTATGGATCCTGGATATAAAAATACAGGTTCTTGTGAAAGTAAAATTACATTTTTGGATGGCGAAAAGGGGATTTTAAGATACAGAGGTTACTCTATTGAAGAACTGGCAGAAAAAGCTGATTTCCTTGAGGTTGCATTTCTTTTGATTTTTGGAGAATTGCCAACTAAAGAGCAACTCGAAAAATTTCATGCAGACATCAAAGCGCAATCTGTTGTAGATGAAGATATACGCAAAATAGTCGATGCGTTTCCAAAATCTGCACATCCTATGGGAGTCATTGCTTCACTTACAAGTGCCCTGACAGCTTTTAACCCATCATCCGTGAATGTTGATTCTCAAGAAGATATGTATAAGG
>JBGTDZ010000247.1:0-1826 GCA_041748055.1 Aquaticitalea sp. | reverse complement strand
TCCCATTTTAAGTCGTCAATTTTGTCGTATGCAATACTTTGAAGCTTTAGTCTAAAGGGGAAATAACTAATTTATTGACGGTCATCACGACTACTTTGAAACGGAAACATAGTAGTCCAAACATTCCATAAGAAAAAAGGATAAATATGACAAAGAATATTGTCGCCCCCGTCTCAGTAGCGTCAACCTTGTCAAAAAACACAATAGTCATTAGAACACCGACTACTCCGAAGAAAAGAAACCCAATAAGTGGAAGTATGTTCGGAAGTCCTATTCTCAAGTTGTCTTTTATTTGGGTGTCAGTTCATGAAAAACTTACCGCTAACGTTTTGCGGCTTGGCGAAGGTGGCGATTTTACCACAATTGTTCATACTAAGCACAGAACCGCCACTTTTGCCAAACCGCTGTTGTAGGCATGTGCTTTCGGTCACCAGGCATTTCTTCACTTTAATAAACCTTCTTTAACCGCTTGCTTTTTTAATTTATCAATTATACCTGAGTCAATCCAATAGATATCAAAACCATTTCCTGTGTTTCTTCCAAAGAAAAAATATTTACCATCTGGGGAAACCTTAGCAAATCTTTCCGCCGATGCAGAATTTATTTTGGAGCCCATATTCATAGGTTCAGCCCATGATCTATCTTTTTTGCGAAATGAGATATACAAATCAATGTTGCCTTCAATACCAGTTGGTCGGTCCGATTCAAAAATCAAATAACTTTCATCGGTAGCAATAAATGGGCCGTCTTCGTATCCTTTAGAATTGATGTGGGATGGGAGCGGATTGCTTTTACCTGAACTGTTTGAATTAAATATATTCCAGTCATTAGTTCCATGAGGCCCAACTGTAAAATATCTCATCCCATTTTTAGAAATTGAATTGGCATAAATGTCTTTTTTGAAAACAATGGTATCCAGCGGCTTTGCTTCCGACCATCCATCCCCGGTTTTATTTACATACCACAATGTTTGATTTTTAAATGAAGAATTAATTACACTTCTATTTGAACTAAAATATAAAGTATTACCATCCATTGAAAAATTTGGGTAAACTTCGTTTGCTGTTGTATCACTAAAAACAGGTACTTGTGCCGGCGACCATTTATTGTTTATAAAATTCATCTCTAACAAACAGATTTGGTAAGAAGGCATTTTCATAACCGCCCAAACTACTGTTTTGCCATCAGGAGAGAATGCAGGTGAGCTGTGTTCAAGAGCATCCGTACTTAATATTCCAGGGGCAAATATCCGAGCGACGAGACTAGGTTGTTTTTCGTTTAAATAATTTATCGAATTCTTTTTTTGTGCAGTTAAACGAAAGCTGAAAAATAGAATTAAAATAAAGATTTTTGCCTTTAGATTAACTATATTGAAATTTATTGGGAGGGTTGGCATTGATAGCGGTACCCAACTAGTTATCCGTTTCATAATTTGAAGTTGAAATGCCATAAAATTAGTCATAATAAATTTTACTCAATAGCCGCTCATCAAAAGTATTAGGGTACCTGGTAGCATTGCCTACAACGATTAGTATATGGCCTGTGGCGTGTCTCGGCACAGACCTTTCCAGATAAAAACTGGCTTTGGAAAATCCGCAGGATTTTCCAAGTGAGGACTGACCAAGCCATAGCTTATATACGGTGTTAGCGGTTCGTTGTTTTTCGTTTCTTGTTTTACTTTACATTGTATTAATGCTCTTGAAAATTTTGTATTGTGTTTCTAATACTGATAAATTAAATCCGTGTGCGGTTTTAGGTAGTAAATAATATTTCTTTTTAGGGGCTTTAATTTTATTGAAATATTTTTTTGTTTTTTCTTTTGATGT
>JBGTDZ010000246.1:0-2302 GCA_041748055.1 Aquaticitalea sp. | reverse complement strand
TGATCGACGTTCACTGACGGAATGTTGTTCATAATGTCAGAAGCTGTTGGCCCAGTAGTGGTCAAATCTTTTCCAACATTAATCACTTTTCTGTCCACTTTTTGTTGAATGGTAGTAATTTCCGCAACCACGGTTACTTCATCAAGGCTTGATATGTTTTCTTCAAGCATCACATCGCCAAGAGAAATGTCATAATTATTTTTGCCGATTTCTATTGTTTTGGAAAGTGTTTTGAAACCAATATACTGAATACTGACAACCACCGTGCCTTCAGGAATTTTATTGATTTCAAAAGTTCCATCATCTTTGGTGATACCACCGGTAATAGTTTCATTGGACGCTGTTTTAACTATAATGTTTACATAAGGCAATGGTTCATTTAAAGAGGCGTCCATGATTCGTCCTCTAATGGTGCCGTCTTTTAACTCTGGTAGTGCTGAAGGTTGTGCATATAAAAAAGCTGATAACAGCAATGCACAAAAACAAATTACATTTTTCATTTTTTGATTGATAGGTTAGGATCTAGGCGTCAGCCTCGACGTATTGATTGATTCTACTACAACTGATGAGGTTGTTTTTATTGCAACTGATTAGGTTGTTATATCATAGACGCTTAAATTTGGAACTTGTTACTAGATTTAATACACCTTAACACGTTTTTAACAAAAGAGAAAAACAATGAAGAAAACCTTGGTTTTTGGAGCCTCGACAAATCCAAGTAGATATTCTTATTTGGCAATAAACAGATTGGTCATCAACGGTCACGAAGTTGTGGCATTTGGACTCAAACAGGGTAAAGTTGCAGGAATTGACATTGATGTAGAATTGCAGGATTACGATAATATTGATACGGTTACGCTATATATGAATCCGCAACGTCAGAAGAAATTTTATGATTACATTCTTTCTTTAGAACCAAAACGGGTCATCTTCAATCCAGGAACTGAAAATACTGAATTTTACAAATTGTTAAAAGAAAATAATATTGTATTTGAACCTGCATGTACCCTGGTCCTACTGAGCATCAATCAATACTGATTAGGCAAAGCTAGGCGACTTTCTGGCTTTAAGGGAAATTAATAGCAATCCAATAAAAGTTAAAAGGCCATTCAATATCAAAATAAAGAATCCAAATTCAAAACCCAACCATTTTAAGCTGTTCACACTGATGATGTAAGATAAAATGGGTGATGCAATTGCTATAAAAGGAACCAATTTATCTTTTACGTTCAGCTTTGTAAACAATCCAAACGCATACAATCCCAAAAGAGGGCCATAAGTATAACCTGCGAACACAAAGAGCCTGGCTATGACACTTTCGTCTTTGATCAGATATTTAAAGGAAATAATCACAAAAATCAGTACTATGGAAATAAAGATGTGAATCTGTTTTCTCATTCTGATTTGCTTCTCTTTTGAATGTTTCTTTTCAATATCCAAAATGTCAATGCTAAAGGAGGTTGTCAGAGCAGTCAAAGCACCGTCGGCACTACTATATGCCGCAGCAATCAATCCAATCAGGAAAAACACAAAGACCCCAGCTCCTAGATAGTTTTTGGCAAGCAGCGGAAACAAGTCATCCTTATGGATATCAATACCATATTTTTGTGCATACATCGTTAAGAGCAATCCCAAACTCAAGAAAACAAAATTCACTATGGTAAGTACAATTGTGAACCAAAACATGTTTTTCTGCGCATCTTTCAAGCTACGGCAGGTTAAATTTTTCTGCATCATATCCTGGTCTAGGCCAGTCATTACAATGGCAATAAAAATTCCTGATATGAACTGTTTCCAAAAATAATTTCCGGATTTGAAGTCTTCAAAGAAAAATGTTTTTGATAGGTCACTATCCAAAACATAGCCAAGAACGTTTCCGCCTTCGATTCCTAATTCACCACTTACAAAATAAATAGCAACGCCAACAGCTATCAGCATAAATAAAGTTTGAAAGGTATCTGTCCATACAATGGTTTGAATTCCTGATTTAAACGTATATAGCCAAATCAACATTACGGTTATCGTTACCGTTTGCCAAAAAGATATTCCCAGGTCATCGAATAGAATAATCTGTAAAACATTCGCCACCAAATACAACCTAAAACTAGAGCCCACCACTCTGGAAATTAAGAAGAAGGAAGCGCCGGTTTTATAAGAATAATTGCCAAAACGTTCTTCGAGATAGCTGTAAATTGAGGTTAAATTAAGTCTATAACACAATGGAAGCAAAACTGCACCAATAACAAAATAGCCCACTATATATCCCAGTACCACTTGCATATAGCTAAATTGGGAAGCCTCA
>JBGTDZ010000245.1:0-8464 GCA_041748055.1 Aquaticitalea sp. | reverse complement strand
AGCGTTGCTGCGGGAAGCTGTGCCAACGAATCCGTCATCACACGTATTTGGTCATTGACCGATGCCTGTGGAAACACGGCCACTTTGGTACAAACGATAAACGTGGTGGATACGACCGAGCCTGTAATTACAGCTCCTTCTGGTGATTTAACAGTAGAATGTGATGGACTTGGAAACTTGGATGCCTTAGACAATTGGCTTGCTTCTTTCGGCGGAGCCACTGCTACTGATAATTGTTCTTCGAACATCACCTGGACAAACGATTATACGGTTCTATCCGATGGTTGTGGAAACACTGGATCAGCGATGGTAACTTTTACTGCTATGGATGATTGTGGGAACACTACAACTACTACAGCAACATTTGCGATTGTGGATACAACAGCTCCTACTGTTGTAGGTGACTTTGAACCAGTTATCAATGTTAATTGTGATATGATTCCAGAAATCCCGAATTTAACTTTTGAAGATGCGTGCTCGACAAATATAACTGTGGCTGGACCAACAGAAACAATTGTCGGGGACATTAACGATTCATATCAAATAATTAGAGAATGGGTTGTTTCTGATGACTGTAATTCATACACTTATACACAAATGGTAAATGTAACGGTTGCTGGGGTAACACTGACCTTTAACGCCCCAACCCTGTGTATAGAGGACTTACCAATTGATTTATTTGATGTCATTGGTGATGATGTTGATACCTCTGGTACATGGGTTGTAACCATGGGGAATGCTACTCTCAACGGAAGTATTTTCGATCCATCAACTGTAAGCGAAGTTGGAGAGTATGAGTTTACATATTCCGTAAGTGCTTCAGGTCAATGTCCTACAGATTACTTGGTGACCATAAGTGTCAATGATGATTGTGTGCCATTAGCATGTTCAGATCCGATTATCTCTAACACAGTGACTCCAAATGGAGATTCCTTTAATGAATTCTTTAAAGTCGATGGAATTGAGGATTGTGGATTTACAATTGAATTGCAGATCTTCAATCGTTGGGGAGCCAAAATATACGAGAATAACAATTATCAAAATGACTGGAATGGATTTGCTTCCAAAGCATCCATCGGAAATTCTGATAAGGTACCAACTGGAACATATTATTACATCATTAATTTAAGGAATAGTGGATTACAACCTTTTGCAGGACCAATCTACGTAGCAACCAAATAAATTTTAACCTATGAAATTCATCAAGTTTAATTTAATCGCTTTTATACTGTTCAGTAGCTGGACGGTAGTTGCTCAGCAATTACCACAATTTACACAGTATATGTATAATACGATTTCTATAAATCCGGCCTACGCTGGAAGCCGCGAGACCTTTAGTGTTGTTGGTTTGCATAGAAGTCAATGGGTGGGGCTTGAAGGGGCTCCTACCACCCAAACGCTTTCTCTGCATGCACCACTGCGTAATGAGAAGGTAGGGTTAGGGCTATCTTTCATCAATGATGAACTTGGATTTGAAAACCTCTCCTATCTATATGGAGACTTTTCATACAACATCAACACGAGTGAGGACACCAAACTCTATTTCGGAATTAAGGGTGGTTTTACTAGCTACAGCCTGGATCCTGAATATAGGGCCAGTCAGTCTGATGATCCCATAATTAGAGGAATAGAAGATCGATGGAGCCCAAATATTGGAGCAGGATTATATTGGACTTCCGAAAGATGGTATCTAGGGCTTTCTGCACCAAGAATTCTCAAAACAAATTATAGTCGTGAAGAAGGTTTTGAAGCATTAGAGCGAATCAGTTATTATTTTACTGGGGGTTATGTATTTGATTTGGGTGAAAACACCAAGTTCAAACCGGCTGCCCTGTTAAAAGCAACAAATGGAGCACCTTTATCAGTCGACTTTACAGCGAACTTTTTGTTCTATGAAAAATTTTGGTTGGGAGCTGGATATAGATTTGATGAAAAAGCTGGAGAATTTGCTGGCCTGGTTGATTTTCAAGTGTCCAAACAATTACGAATTGGTTATGCGTATGCCTATCCTATCTCCGACTTGAGACCATACACCAGTGGAACCCATGAAGTGCTCTTGATGTTCGAGATATTCAAAAGCAAACGTATAAAATCGCCTAGATACTTCTAAAAAATAATGACCATGAAGACAAAACTATTTATAATGATATTTACATTGAGCAGCACCTATATAGTGGCTCAACGAAAATTAGCTGATAAATTTTTCGATAATTTCTCATATATCAAGGCTACAGAACTTTATGAAGAAGCAGTAAAAAAAGGAGATAGCAGCGAACATGTACTTACGCGTTTAGGTGATTGTTACTACAATAACTCCAAAACAACGGAAGCTGCCATCTGGTATGGAAAAGCGCTTAAGAAATATGACAATGTTAATCCTGAATACATCTATAAGTATATTCAAACACAACGAAGTCTGGACAACTATGAAGAAGCTAACATTTGGTTGGAAAAATTCAGGGAAATACAAAGCAATGACAGTCGAGGCCAGGAATATAATAAGAACAATTTAGATATATATATGGAACTTGAAAAAACCAATGATGATGTTATTGTCGATGTGGTAAATCTTCCTATCAATTCTGAGTATTCTGATTTCGGAACTTATATTTATAACAACACCTTGTTCTTTGCATCTGCGCGTAATACCGATGAAAAAAAGAAATATGGCTGGAACGATGAACCTTTCCTCGACTTATATCAAGTCTCCGTTAAAGATGTTGACGGAAAGAGGGAATTTGATTCTCCTGACTTTATCATCGCCAATAAAATTAATACAGATTATCACGAGGCTTCCGTGGCCATAGCAAATGATGGAAAAACTATATATTTTACAAGAGACAATGTGGATAGGAAAAACCGATTGGGCTATGACAAGGAAGGTACTTCACATTTAAAACTATACAAAGCATCAATGATTGATGAAAAATGGGATGATATTGTAGAATTACCTTTCAATGATGATTATTATTCCACAGGACATCCCGCTTTAAGTCCGGATAACAAAAAATTATACTTTGTTTCTGACAGAGAAGGCGGAATGGGCCAAACTGATATTTATGTTGTTGATATACAAGAAGACAACACATATAGTGAACCTATTAATCTAGGCAAAAAAGTCAATACCGAAGGTCGTGAAATGTTCCCTTTTGTAAGTAAAGATAGTATTATGCACTTTTCTTCTGACGGCTATTTGGGACTTGGATTGCTGGATCTATATAAAACCAACATTATAAAGGACGAGACGGCAGAACCTGTGAATATGGGAGCGCCTTATAACAGTGGATATGATGATTTTGCATACTTCGGAAATGTAGACAATAAAACAGGCTATTTTTCTTCCGACAGAGAAGGTGGTCTAGGTAGTGACGATATCTACGGATTTAAAGCTGAAAAATGTAAGCAAACTATAGAAGGAATCGCCAGAGATAAAAAAACGAATGAGATTTTGGTGGGCGTAGAAGTAAAACTCATCAATAAAGTCGGAAAGATCGTTGAAACAGTTACTACAGGAGAAGATGGCGCCTTCAAATTTGATGTCGATTGCGATAAAAACTACACCGTTCTTGGTAGCAAAGAAGATTACAAAGACGACAAAATTGATGTAACCACTGATAAAACAGATCAAAAGGTCACTAATGCCGATCTTTATCTGCAACCATTGATTGACAATGACCAAATCGTTATCAATCCTATCTTCTTTGATTTCGACAAATGGAACATTAGAACCGATGCAGAATATGAACTGGAAAACATTGTTGATGTAATGAGAGAACATCCTACAATGAAAATCAAAATTGAATCACACACTGACAGTCGTGGTAGTGATAAATACAATATCAAATTATCCGACAGAAGAGCAAAATCAACTAGGGATTATTTGCTTTCACGAGGCATTGCCACCGAGAGGATTGAAAGTGCCATCGGTTATGGAGAAACTCAATTGTTGAACAAATGTTCAAATGGTGCAGAATGTACCGAAGAAGAACATCAGCTAAACAGACGCTCCTACTTTTATATATTAAAAGATTAAATTCCCACTTAAATAACAAAAAAAAACAGACTCTTTAGGAGTCTGTTTTTTTTTGTTATATTTCTTTTGATTTATTTATCCTAAATATCTCTAAAATGAAGAACGATCAAAATCTATTTGTTGTTGCTGCCTTCATCCTTTGAATAGGGATTTTTTAATGTAAAAATGATCCTGGAAATCAAAAAATTGTCGAGGATGTTTTACCATTAAGTCAAGTTAACATAAGTATCTCACAAATGGTTTAAGAAGCCGTGCTCTTATTATTCCAATAATATTTTACTATCGTCGGATGTTGAAGATAGAAAGCACTTTTTTGATAAGTTAACGTCCGGAAAATTTATCACTGTAAGACATAAAATCAGTCAATGGAAGTGAGCACAATACATGCTATATAAATTATCCTCTGCAACAAATTTGGATATTGAAGGAACTATAAAAGCAGAACCCTATATCCATCTCAAACATTACAATATGGATGGTGCGAGTTTTTAAAAATCGCATTGATTGAATATTGAAAACATTAGCTTTGGATTCAAAAATCGGAATGGAAATATTTTTTAAAAACTTTATTTGAAATACGAGGTTCTCCAAATCAAGAGGAATTTATCAGAAAAAAACAGAATTTACAAATTTACCCTACTCCCAAAGTTTTGGATGAAGAAGGGAGTATTTAACAAGTCACCGATAAACATCGGACATGATTTCTTTAATAAATGATGATTGGAATCATTCACAACCAATATAAAAGCAAACCCAACTTCTGATCTTAATCGTTTCAAGAATACATAATTAAGATTTTAAAACATCCCCATTCGATTACCAAAAAAAAAAGACCACAACTTACGTTGTGGCCCTTAACACGACTAACACATTAATAACTATTTAGAAATTATTTTTTTATGAAGATGTTCGTATAATACCATCTTCCTTCGCTATTTTGTTCGGCAGAGATATCAAAATCGGAATAATTCCCTTCTATATTTGCTTTATGACTAGGACTGTTAATCCAGGCATTAACGACCGCCTGTGCTGAGCTATAACCATAAGCCACATTTTCTGAAACGTTAATTGCTCCAGCATTCTGTATCAAGCTGTTTCTTCGTTGAAGAAAATTGTCATGGTTTACTTGATTGATTTCCACCATATAATCTGTATGTGTAAATGCCACAGATTTAACAATATTCAAATTGTTTAATGGGTTTAATCCCATTTCAATACGGTGATTGTTTATTAGTTCAAGGATTTCAATTTCAATTGTTTTGGCAGCCGGGGCATTGACCAATGCAGCAGAATCTATAGTTTCATCTGGGAATTCTTCAGTTGAACAAGAAAAGGATAATAATGCCGTCAATGCAAGTAAAAGCAGGAGTTTAGTAGTTTTCATAAGAGGGTTAATTAGATTTGGTAGATCTAAAGTAGCCTCATAAAATGTCAAACTATGTTAAATAAATGTTAAAATCGATAAACAACATGCATTTTGTCGTATTTAAATGCAAATAATCGATGAAATACACTTTTACTCTGAATTAATATGTATTACAACCCAATAAACTTACCATTTGACGATATTTACATCATGCATATTTTTAAATAACATCTAAGTTATGGAGATAGTCGACACATCATCCAATTATTCTCACTATCCAGATTAAATCGAATTCTGTCATGTAAACGATTGGCACGACCTTGCCAAAATTCCATCTCCACTGGTTTTACAATATATCCACCCCAATGAGTTGGTCTTGGAATCTCTTTGTCCATATATTTAGTTTCCAGATCTTTTAACTTCTCTTCAAGGTAATTTCTATCTACTACAACCTCACTTTGATGTGATGCCAATGCGCCCAATTGGCTACCACGGGGTCGAGACTTAAAATACGTATCACTTAATTTTTCAGCAATCTTTTCCACTTTGCCTTTTATTATGACCTGTCTTTCCAACTGTGGCCAAAAAAATGAGAGACAAACATTGGGGTTTTTTGAAATGTCTTTTCCCTTTTCACTTGCATAATTTGTAAAAAAGATAAAACCTTCATCTGTAAATTTTTTTAGAAGCACCACCCTACCCTTTGGGTATCCATCCAAACCAATTGTGGATATGGTCATGGCGTTCGTTTCGATTTCATCATAAATCGAATCGATCTCGTCGAACCATTTTTTAAAGAGTTCCATTGGATTTTCGTTGATGTTACTCTCCAATAACTCTTGCTTTTCATACGATTTTCTAAAATCGCTTAAATCTTTTTCCATAATATCAATTTTTGTCGTGTCACTTGCAATGACTCATTCATTACCGGTAGTTTTCCAAAGCTATCTAACTTCTAATCAAAATTAAACCTTTTGCCATCGGAAGCTAATTTTACCGAATGAAAAACAGATTGCGCCTCAGTTTTGAAATCTTTCAAGTTCTCATAGCGAGTGGAATAGTGCCCAAGTATCAAAGTCTTTACATTGGCTTTTTTGGCAATCATTGCGGCTTCCCGTGCTGTAGAATGTTTGGTCTGTGGGGCTAATTTGGCAGGTTGTTCTAAAAATGTGGACTCATGGTATAGAACATCAACGCCATCTATAATAGGAATGATGGATTCGTTGTAAGCCGTATCGCTACAGAATGCATAACTTTTAGAAGGTTTTGGCGCAGTCGTAACTTTATTGTTATCTATCAAAATACCATCCTTGTTGATTACATCAAACCCTTGTTTCAATTTTCTGTAATATGCCATATCTATATTTGATTCTAGCACAGCATTTATATCTAAATGCCTCTCCCCAAGTTTTTCCCTGAACAAAAATCCATTGGTATAAATGCGATGGTCCAATGGAATTGTATAAACTTCCACTTTTTCATCTTCAAAAATCAATTCGGAAATTTTTGATGTCAACTCATGAAATATCAATTGATAATTGGTCCATGAATCAGCGAGTTTCATTTGAAGCGTTATGATTTTCTTCAGGCCTTTGGGGCAGTAGATGTGCAAATCGGATTCTCTTGTCAACAATCGAAAGGTAGATATCAACCCGGCCAAACCAAAAACATGATCACCATGCAAATGTGAAATAAAAATATGTTTGATCCGGGCAAATTTAATTTTATTGCGCCTCAGCTCTACTTGAGTGCCTTCACCACAATCAATCAAAAATATGTGGTTATTGATTTCCAACACCTGTGAAGTAGGATTGGTATCAATTCTAGGGGTGGCACTGTAGCAACCGAGAATTGTTAATTTCATGAAATTTTATGTAGTTAGGCTGTAAAGCTTTAATGTTTAAATTACAGAATGACAATCATTAGAATCCTAAATCGCGTTCAATTTCTTCCATTTCGATTATGTCATAAGCTTCTTTCAAAGTTGGCACAACAACCAATTCATCTGGCATTTCATCCAAATTCGCTTTATCCGTCACAATAACAAATGAATGTTGAGCATGACGATGTTGATTGGAAATGTCCAAAAACTCAATAATATCTTGTAAAGTCACTTTATTCATCACAGAAAGATTGACAATGACATTGTCATTTTTAAATTTCGGATAGGTAGATTGCATCTTTTTCACCAATTCAACGATGGTACTTTTCTCTTGGATGATAATTGTAATCGTATCGTCTTTGTCAAAAATCATGATTTTAGTGTTTAATTTTAGAGGCCAATAAATATATCACGGCCATCCTGACAGCTACGCCATTCTGAACCTGTTCTAAAATAATGGCTTGTTTGGAATCTGCAACATCACTCGTTATTTCCACACCGCGATTGATAGGTCCTGGATGCATGATGATTATTTCTTTTTTCAAAGAATCCAATAAGACTTTATTGATTCCATATTGCTGCGTATATTCCCTGGTTGAAGGGAAATAGTTGATATCCATACGCTCGTTCTGTACACGAAGCATGTTTGCAACATCGCACCAATTTAATGCCTTTCGCAAATTAGTCTCCACTTTGACACCAAGTTTATCAATATATTTTGGCAATAAGGTTTTTGGTCCACAAACCATCACATTGGCGCCCTGCAATTGGAGTGCAAAAATATTGGACAGTGCAACGCGACTATGAAGAATATCACCGACAATGACCACGTTTCTACCTTTGACGGATCCCAATCTTTCCCTGATGGAATAACTATCCAATAAGGCTTGTGTTGGATGCTCATGTGCTCCATCACCAGCGTTTATGATGCTTGCCTTAACATGTTGTGCTAAAAAGACACTGGCTCCTGGACTTGGATGCCGCATCACTACCATATCTACTTTCATTGACAATATATTGTTGACCGTATCAATCAATGTCTCTCCTTTTTTTACGGACGACTGTGAAGCAGAAAAATTGATAACATCCGCAGAAAGACGTTTTTCAGCCAATTCAAAAGACAATTTGGTACGTGTAGAGTTTTCAAAAAATAGATTGGCAATGGTAATATCTCTTAGCGAAG
>JBGTDZ010000244.1:0-6258 GCA_041748055.1 Aquaticitalea sp. | reverse complement strand
TCATGCTATTCCCAAAGGGTTATAGCATGAATATTTTTTTTGTGAGCATAAAAATACCTTTGATTAATCTGAAAGTACTTTTAAAACCTGAAAGCAGTTTGCTTTCAAAATAAGTAGGTTTTGGTAGGTTGTTGGTAAAATTCATAAGTCAAAGTTTACGATAGATTTGGGGCAAAATCATAAATCAAGGTTTATGGTAATTTGGGGCAATTTTCATAAGTAAAATTCATGATAGATTTGGGGCAAATCACAAATTCGGTTTATGGTAAATTTAGTTAATTGGGCATTTCGATTTGGTTTAGTAAAGATGTAAAAAAAAATGATATAATCAGTTTAACTACGTATAATTTCGATGAAATGCATTAATTTTTAACTATTAACATATGTTTTGAAAATTTTTCCTACAGATATTATTTGCTATTTATTGTTTTTTCGTTCCTTGTTTCCATCATATAATCATAATTGATAATTAATAAATAAGCCATGAATACACTTAATGTTTTAGAACAATCCGTGTATTCATGGCAAAAATTAGACCGAAAAATTTTTATAAACTCATCTCTGGGATTTCCCCTTCAACAATCAATTTGCCTTCGGTGGCTTTTTGAATGTCTTCCACAGAAATTCCCGGTGCGCGCTCCAAAAGTTTAAAACCGTCCTCTGTTACTTCCAAAACAGCAAGATTGGTGACGATTTTTTTTACACATCCTACACCCGTCAATGGCAAAGAACATTTTTTTAATAATTTCGATTCACCTTCCCGATTGGTATGCATCATTGCTACAATGATATTTTCGGCACTGGCAACCAAGTCCATAGCGCCTCCCATCCCTTTTACCATTTTTCCGGGAATTTTCCAATTGGCAATATCACCTTCTTCTGAAACTTCCATTGCGCCGAGAATGGTCAAATGAACATGTTTGCCACGAATCATCGAAAAACTCAATGACGAATCGAAAAAACTGGCACCTGGCAATGTTGTGATGGTTTGCTTCCCAGCATTGATGATGTCCGCATCTTCCTCCCCTTCGAAAGGAAATGGACCCATTCCTAGTACGCCATTTTCACTTTGAAATTCGACTTCTATATCGTCGCGTACATAATTGGCAACCAAAGTTGGGATTCCGATGCCCAAGTTAACGTAGTAACCGTCCTTGACTTCCTGTGCGATGCGTTTTGCTATTCCTGTTTTGTCTAACATGTCTTTAAAGTTAAAAGTTATCAAGTATTTAAAGTGTCTAAAGTTGCTTTTGTGTACTTAACTTGAGTTAAAATATAATCTCAACTTTAAATATTCTAGGCACTTTAGCGCACTTTATAATTTTTTTCTAGTAGTTCGTTGCTCAATCCGTTTCTCATATTTTTCCCCTTGAAAGATGCGTTGAACAAATATCCCTGGTATATGAATTTGATTCGGATCCAAACTTCCCACTGGCACCAATTCCTCCACTTCAGCAACCGTGATTTTTGCGGCTCCGCACATGGCTGGGTTGAAATTTCTGGCCGTTCCCTTAAATACCAAATTCCCCGCTGCATCACCCTTCCACGCCTTTACAAATGAAAAATCAGCCTCAAAAGCCTTTTCCAGGACGTACATTTTTCCATTAAACTCGCGTGTTTCTTTACCCTCTGCCACTTCTGTTCCAAATCCTGCAGGTGTATAAAACGCCGGGAAACCCGATTGTGCTGCCCTACAGCGTTCCACTAGTGTTCCTTGCGGCACTAACTCAACATCGAGCTCGCAACTCAACATCTGCCGTTCAAATTCATCATTTTCGCCAACATAGGAAGAAATCATTTTTTTGATTTGGCGTTTGTGTAATAACAAGCCCAGACCAAAATCATCAACACCTGCATTGTTTGAAATACAGGTCAATCCTTTCACATTCATATTTACCAGTGCATTGATGACATTTTCTGGAATACCACAGAGACCAAAACCACCTAACATCAAGGTCATATTGTCTTTTACACCTTTCATGGCTTCAGTTATATCAGCTACTTTTTTGTTGATCATTGTTTAAATTATTTTAAAATTGAAAAATACAAAATAAAAAAGCCAATCTAAAATTCCATTTCCTTTAGATTGGCTTTCACAATAAATTTATAAAAGGATTTTAAAAATCCAATTCGTCCACAAAACCTTCAGTATCTGAAGATAATTCACCACTCCATCGGCTACAGTTCACATTAATACTTAAACTGCTTGGTCTCTCAAACTCGGCTGTGGAAACATCCAATGTCTTATCGTTATAGCAGCTTTTCATAAAAAGACCCCATATTGGCAATGCCATGGAAGCGCCTTGGCCGTAGGCTGTATTACGGAAATGTGCCGCTCTGTCGTCAGCTCCTACCCACACGCCCGTAACCAAATTTGGAACCATGCCCATAAACCAGCCATCACTATTGTTTTGTGTGGTGCCTGTCTTACCAGCTATCGGATTTGTAAAACCGTAGGGGTAACCTGTGATGATATCTTTATACAATTGTGATGGCGCTCCCGTACGACGTAATCGCGTTCCCGACCCGCCTTCGGTAACGCCTTCCAAAAGATTGGTAGTAACATAGGCAACTTCTTCACTTAGAACATCCTTGGACTCTGGCGAAAATTGATAGAGTATGGTTCCATTCTTATCTTCAATCCTCGTGACCATTACAGGTTTGTTATAAACGCCTTTGTTGGCGAAAGTGGCATAGGCAGCTACCATTTCATACACACTTAAATCTGGAGTGCCAAGTGCAATTGCCGGAACTGGGGGAATTTCCGACTCAATCCCTAAATTTTTAGCCATTTGAACCACCGGATCTGGACCTATTTTATCCATTAATCGCGCTGTAATGGTGTTGATTGAATTTGCCAAAGCATATTTTAAGGTTCTAAATCCGCCATATTTGTCATCAGAATTTTTAGCGGTCCAAGGCAACGGATTACCAAATTTCATGGCTTCAATAGTTATGGGTGTGTTTGGGAATGTATCGCAAGGAGATAAATGCAATTGGTCAATGGCGGTCGCATAAACAAAAGGTTTGAATGTGGAGCCCACTTGACGTTTCCCCTGTTTTACGTGATCATATTGAAAATGCTTCATGTTGATGCCACCAACCCAAGCCTTCACATGACCAGTTTGGGGTTCCATAGACATCATTCCCGCATGCAAAAATGTTTTATAATAACGCATGGAATCCATGGGTTTCATGATTGTGTCGATCTCGCCTTTCCATGAAAAAATACTCATTGGAATTGGTTGGTTAAAGGATTCGATAATTTCCTTTTCTGAATTTCCATCACGCCTCATGACTCTCCATCTTTCTGTTTGGCGCATACTTTGATTGAGCAATTGGTCGATTTCGTCTTTTGTCAGATTGATAAAGGGCGCTGTTTTATTCCGTTCTGGGGTATTCTGTTTGAAAAACTCAACTTGCAATTTGGCCATGTGTTTTTCAACGGCCTCCTCTGCGTATTCTTGCATCCGGGAATCGATAGTGGTATAGATTTTCAAGCCTCCATTGTACAAACTATATTTAGAACCATCTGCCTTGGGGTTTTCGTTGATCCAATCCTTCATGAAGGTTTTTAAATATTCCCTGAAATATGTTGCAGTTCCCTCGCGATGCGATTGTGGTGAATAGTGCAATCCCAAATCAAGCTTTTGGATGGAATCCCTAACATTATCTGATATGAAATCATATTTTTCCATTTGCCTCAATACAACGTTTCGTCGATTCTTAGTGCCTTCGGGATTGCGATGGGGCCTTGGATTGTACAAGGAAGAATTTTTGAACATTCCCACTAACATAGCAGATTCCCTTAAATCGAGTTCTTTGGGTTCTTTTCCGAAATAAATACTGGCAGCAGAACGGATGCCATCGGCATTGTTTCCAAAATCATAAATATTGAAATACATAGCTATGATTTCATCTTTGGTATATTGACGCTCTAGACGCGTAGCGATGATCCATTCCTTTATTTTTTGGGTAACTCTTCCCAAAGTACTTTTAGAACCTTCACCATGAAATAACTGTTTAGCCAACTGCTGTGAAATTGTACTGGCACCGCCACCTGCGCCAAGTTTAACAATGGCTCTCAATGTTCCTCTGGCATCAATTCCAGAATGTTCATGAAAGCGCACATCTTCCGTTGCTATCAAAGCATCCACCAAATGTTTTGGCAATTCGGTATAATCTATAGGCGTTCTATTATCATTTAAATAAAACTTACCCAAAGTTTTTGCATCGGAAGAAATGATTTCGGTAGCTAAATTAGTTCTCGGATTTTCCAACACGGTATGGTCTGGCATTTCCCCAAATGCACCGAAAGATGCCAAGGTAAACAATAAAACAATAAATAGGATACTTCCTAGGAACGTCATCCAAAACCATCTGATGTACTGTGAGAAGTCTTGAGTTGCTGCTTTTTTTTGTGCCATAATCAATTTAGTTGTTGGTAGTCTCTATCCTGAAACCTACATCTGTAATACCCTCCAATTTATCAACGCCATTTACATCACCATTATTTCGCATGGCATGCTGGATATTTATGTTATAGTCTCCAACCTCATCAAAAATAAAAGGCTTTTCGTAACCTTTATACCAGAGTTTATTTTCTTTAAGATCTGTAACTCCCTTACCTAATAGTTCGCCATTTGGTTTTGCCATTTGATATTCCAAAGTGTCCTTTGTTGTTTTGCCATGAGGATAGACCATTTCTACAATCAAAAATAAATTACTGAATTTATAGGTATTGGTATTCCTGATATTTACAAAAAGGTTATATGGCTTAACGGAATCTTTTGGAGTTATTTTGAAAGAAATAATGTCATCTTTTTGCCATTGATTTGGAACCGATTTGTATTCATCAAATATGCGATTGGAGTCACAAGAACTCAATAAGATTATCGTGATGATGATTATCAAAGCACTCTTATTTGGCATTGTCGTCTTTGCGTTTTGGTGGTCTGTTTCTGTGCTGCTTTTTCTTCTGTTGATTCTTTTGAGATGTTGGAGTGTCAGTTTCCGTGAGCTTTTGTTTGCCTCTATTGTTTCTGCGTTTATTATTACGTTTTGGACTATCAAAACGTGTGAGGCTATCCTGTCCAACTACATTTTCATAATCAGATTTTACTTCTTCAATAAGTTCCATGGCATACTCTTCTAGGCTTGCAACTTTTTGCTTTGACTTGTTAAGCTCTATAATTTCCTTGGCCTGTTCGGTGGTCAATTTATGCCAGTTCATCCATTCACCTTCATAGGCAAACCACATGTGACCTTTAAAAATATCGGTTTTTTGGCAAACTGCCGTTCCTTTTTCGGTATAAAGCTTAGTGTCGGTTTTTGGAAAATCTTTAAGGGCGTCCAAATAGGCGTCCAATTCATAATTGAGACAGCATTTTAATTTTCCACATTGTCCGGCCAATTTTAATGGGTTTAATGACAACTGTTGATATCTGGCAGCAGAGGTACTGACGCTTCTGAAATCAGTCAGCCATGTAGAACAGCACAATTCCCTTCCGCACGATCCAATACCTCCAAGTCTAGAGGCTTCCTGACGGAATCCAACCTGCTTCATCTCGATACGCGTACGAAATTCCTTGGCAAATAATTTAATGAGTTCCCTAAAATCAACGCGTTCTTCAGCTGTATAATAAAAAGTGGCTTTGCTTGCATCGCCTTGAAATTCGATATCTGAAATTTTCATTTGAAGTTTCAAATCAATGGCAAACTGACGTGCCTTGACTTTCATAGGATCTTCCTTATCACGAGCTTCAGACCAAATGTCGATATCACGCTGAGAGGCTTTTCGGTAGATTTTCATGACCTCTTCCTCATTGTTGATATCCACCTTTTTACGCTTCATTTGAATCTTTACCAACTCGCCTGTCAACGTCACCATTCCAATATCATGCCCTGAGGGTGCTTGTGTAGCAACAACATCGCCAATACTTAACGTAAGATTCTCTGTGTTTTTATAGTATTGTTTTCGTCCGTTTTTAAAACGGACTTCGACACCGATAAAGGGTTCTTGTCCTTGCGGAAGCGACATGTTGGCCAACCAATCAAAAACTGTTAACTTGTTGCAACTATCTGTTCCACAAGTTCCATTGTTTTTGCATCCTCTTGGTTGTCCATCCTTTTCGGTTGAGCAACTTTTGCAACTCATAATGTTTTATATAATATCCGTTAATCTAAATAACGGATGAAGATTAGTAAATAATTTTAAAACGTAAAGATAAGATTATTTATTAAGTAGATATCA
The DNA here is from genome assembly GCA_041748055.1 of Aquaticitalea sp. Taxonomy (GTDB): domain Bacteria; phylum Bacteroidota; class Bacteroidia; order Flavobacteriales; family Flavobacteriaceae; genus JBPOFM01. Next base: position 5 of record JBGTDZ010000244.1, on the reverse strand, counting down.
TGATA
>JBGTDZ010000243.1:0-13454 GCA_041748055.1 Aquaticitalea sp. | reverse complement strand
GTGATAGCAACCAAGCCCAAAACAATGAAGACCGTGAACCATTCGTTATATGGGATTTCTCGTATCATGGATGCTAAATTATAAAGAATTTTCAAACTCTTTAACGTTTATTTATGTCTAATCGCATAAAAATTATACTTTAAAAACCCTTACTTTTGCGAATGCACAAAATATGCTAGGCTAGTAAGTACAAAATTGTCATACATGCAAGATGCCATTGTCATCATACCAACCTTTAACGAAATCGAGAATATTGAAGCCATTATCAAAGCAGTTTTTGCTCAACAAAAGGCATTTCATATTTTGGTGGTGGATGACAACTCCCCAGATGGCACGGGAAGTAAGGTAAAAATGCTACAGATAGAATTCAAAAACCGATTGTTTTTACTGGAGAGAAAGAAAAAGACAGGTTTAGGTACCGCATACATTGACGGGTTTCATTGGTGTTTGGAAAAGGAGTATCAATATATTTTTGAAATGGATGCAGATTTTTCGCATGACCCGAAAGATTTGATATATCTTTATAATGCCTGTGATGTTGAGGGTGCAGATGTATCCATTGGGTCTCGGTATGTAGATGGTGTCAATGTCGTCAATTGGCCTATGAGCCGAGTGTTGATGTCTTATGGTGCTTCAAAATATGTACGTTTTATTACCGGGATGCCTATATGTGATACCACAGCAGGTTTTGTTTGCTATAATAGAAGGGTTTTGAAAGAAATTGATTTGGATAGCATCAAATTTGTTGGATATGCGTTTCAAATTGAAATGAAATTTAAGGCCTATTTAAAAAAGTTTAAAATTGTAGAAGTTCCAGTCATTTTTACCGATCGTCGAAAAGGAAAATCCAAGTTAAGTGGAAGTATAATTTCTGAGGCCATTTTTGGGGTTTTGACTATGAAGTTTAAAAGTTTACTTGGAAAAGAATAAGCCATGCGAGGGATGAGAACACTTATAAAGAATGCGAGAATAGTCAATGAAGGGCTCATTTTTGAAGGTGACATTTTAATTGAAGGTGAATATATCAAGGACATATCGAACTCCATAAGCGCCAAGTCATCACAGGATAGTGTCATTGATGTTGAAGGATGTTATGTGTTTCCAGGCGTCATCGATGATCAAGTGCACTTTAGGGAACCTGGACTAACACATAAAGGAACCATTGAATCTGAATCAAGAGCTGCAGTTGCTGGTGGAATCACCTCTTTTATCGAAATGCCAAATACGGTGCCGCAGGCAACCACCATTGAAAGACTAGAAGAAAAATTTGAAATTGCGGCAAACACTTCCTACGCCAACTACTCATTTATGTTCGGAGGTACCAACGATAATCTGGAGGAAATTCTAAAAGTGGATTCAAAAAAAGTGGCTGGTTTAAAGCTGTTTTTGGGATCTTCAACTGGTAATATGCTCGTGGATAATCCACAAGTTTTGGAGAAAATATTCAGCACCACAGATTTGCTAATTTCTGCTCATTGCGAGGATGAAGCTACCATCAAACAAAATTTTGATGCACACTCAAAAATATATGGACTTGATATCCCCGTGGAATGCCATCCTCAAATCCGAAGTGCCGAGGCTTGTTATATATCGTCATCAACGGCGATAGCGCTTGCAAAGAAAACAGGGGCGCGTTTGCATGTGTTTCATGTTTCGACTGGTAAGGAGACCAAATTATTTTCAAATAAAACGCCTTTAAAGGACAAAAAAATAACCGCCGAGGTATGTATTCATCATTTATGGTTTTCTGATGAAGATTATAAAACCAAGGGTACACTCATCAAATGGAATCCTTCCGTTAAAACCGCAAAAGATCGAGATGAACTTTGGAAAGCCTTATTGGATGACAGGATTGACGTTGTGGCAACTGATCATGCGCCACATACCTTGGAAGAGAAAATGAATTTATATTCCCAAGCGCCTTCAGGTGGGCCTTTGGTGCAACATGCTTTGATGGCTATGGTTGAAATGTACCATAAAGGCAAAATTTCCTTGGAAAAAATTGTAGAAAAAATGTGCCATAATCCAGCCATCTTATTTCAAATTGAGAAAAGAGGATTTATAAAACCCGGTTATTTTGCTGACTTGGTAGTAGTGGACATCAATAGTCCATGGTCTGTAAAAAAGGATAATATCCTTTATAAATGTGGTTGGTCACCTTTTGAAGGAACAATTTTTAAATCGAGAATAACCCATACTTTTGTGAATGGCACTTTGGCATACAAGAATTTTAAGTTTTTGGACGTTAAGTCTGCAAAACGATTGACATTTAATAGATGAGACCAATAATTTTCATATCTGTGTGTGTTATATTAATGGGTTGTGGTAATTCTGACAGGCCGGCAAAACCTGAAAATTTGATTTCCAAGGATAAAATGTCCGAAGTTATTTATGATGTTTTTGTTTTGAATGCTGCAAAAGGGATCAACAAGAGAATTTTAGAGAATCATGGTATTATGCCTCAAGAGTATGTCTATAAGAAACACAAAATAGATAGCTTGCAATTTGCCAAAAGCAATGATTATTACGCCTATGATACCAAAATATATGAAAGTATCATGGAGAAAGTGAAGCAAAAGCTTGAAGTCCAAAAGGCAAAAAATGAGGCCATAATTCTAAAGGAGGAAAAAACCAAAGATTCATTAAATATAATTAGAGAAAAAGCTAAAAAACCAGATTCAATTTCCCAAAAAATAAAAATAGATTCCAAGGAATTTAAATAGAAATCCTTACTTCTCTTTCAAATCCTGCAAAAAATATGAACCCACAGACTCAATGGAGTCATCAATTGATTTAAATTTAAAGTTTAGTGTTTTTTTTAATTTTGAAGCATCATACTTCGTTGGTGTCAATGCAGTTTTTGCCATCTGTCTAGACAGTTTTCTGCGTTTTCCTCTCAACCTATGATTGAGCCAATCCAATCGCCATCCCAATTGTAAAAGTAATTTGGTTGCCTCTTTTTGAGCAGGTTTTACCCCTAAAACTTTTGCAACTTTCATCAGAAAGTCCTTAAATGACAAATTTTCGGACATGACAATAAAAGATTCATTTTTGATGTCACTTTTCATCAATTGAAGCATTATATCTATGACATCATTAATATCTACATAAGCTGTGGTTCCATAAGTATAATAAGGGAATCCTTTATATATCTGGGTAATAAGACTTCCGCTTCCACCACTTTTCCAAAAACCGGGACCCAATATCACACCAGGGTTGATAATGACAGAAGCAACACCTTCCTGCGTACCTCGCCAAACCTCAATTTCGGCACCATATTTTGTGATTGCGTAGACACTATGGTCGTCTTCCGGATTCCATTGAGTTTCCTCTGTAATAAAATTACTTGGGTCCAGTTCCTTTCCTGTAGCGGCTGTTGAGGAGACATAGCACAACTTTTGGATGTTGTGGGCAACACAAAGATTGACAATGTTTGCAGTACCTTCAATATTAATTTTTCGCAATTGACGATATTTATCAGGTTCAAAACTTACAAAGGCAGCACAATGATAGACATGTGTGATGTTTTTAAAGACTTCGGATAAAGAAGGAACGTCGTTAATATCACTTTCCTGCCAATCAATTTTATTATAAAGTGCATCAACATCTTTTGTATAATAAGAAAAAACCTTTTTAACGGCTTCAAGTTTATGTGCCCTTCGGTAAATTGCTCTCACAGGGGCATCAATACTTGTCAATTTATATAGCAAATGTGAGCCCACTAAACCAGTTCCGCCTGTAACTAATATCATGCAACTAAAATAAAGAATTAATCATTAGTAATTGTTGATTGATTTTTATCTTTACCCAAGTTTACCGAAATCAAATACCAATAATGAAGAATTTTATAAGAGAATTGACTTGGAGAGGAATGATACACGATGTCATGCCTGGAGTAGAAAACCATTTGTTAGAGAATATGCGAAGTGCCTATGTTGGTTTTGATCCTACTGCAGATTCTTTGCATATTGGTAATTTGGTACCCATCATGTTGTTGGCGCATTACCAACGATGTGGTCACAAACCGTTCGCTTTAGTTGGTGGAGCAACGGGAATGATTGGAGACCCATCGGGTAAATCGAGCGAACGCAATTTGTTGGATGAAAAAACATTACACCATAATCAGGAATCCATCAAAAAGCAACTGGCTCATTTTTTGGATTTTGAGGGTGACTTTGAAAATTCTGCAGTAATTGTAAATAATTACGATTGGATGAAAAACATTTCATTTTTGAAATTTATTCGAGATGTAGGGAAACATATTACTGTTAATTATATGATGTCCAAAGAGTCTGTAAAAAACAGGATTTCATCTGAATCTTCCGAAGGAATGAGTTTTACAGAATTTACGTATCAGTTGGTACAAGGATATGATTTTCTGCATTTGTATAGAGAAAACAATTGTACACTACAGATGGGAGGAAGTGATCAATGGGGAAATATAACCACTGGAACCGAATTGATCAGACGGATAGAAACCGGAAAAGGTTTTGCAATAACCTGCCCATTGATTACCAAAAGTGATGGTTCTAAATTTGGAAAAAGTGAAGGGGGGAACATATGGTTGGATGCGAATAGAACCTCTCCTTATAAATTCTATCAATATTGGCTGAACTCTAGCGATGTGGATGCTGAAAAATACATAAAGATATTTACGTTTTTAACTGAAGTTGAAATAGAAGCTATCATAAAAGAACATCAAGACGCTCCTCATTTAAGAATACTTCAAAAGAGATTGGCAGAAGAGATTACAACCATGGTCCATTCCAAAGAGGAATTTGAAAATGCCGAAAAAGCTTCTGAAATATTGTTTAGCAATTCATTTAAAAATGATATTAAATCTCTGAATGAATCGACATTTCTGGATGTTTTTGAAGGCGTGCCGCAAGCGGAAATTTCTCGTGTTGAGTTTAATGAAGGTTTGGATATGATAGCTGCATTATCTGCCAAGACGAACTTTTTATCCTCCAATGGAGAAGCTAGACGAGCATTAAAGGAAAATTCCATTTCGGTAAATAAGGAAAAAATAGGAGAAGAATATCAGCTGACATCTGAAGATTTGATCAATGACAGATATGTCATCATCAATAAAGGAAAGAAAACCACGTACATTATTAAAGTAAATTGAAAATTCAACTATCTCACTAAAAAGAGGGAATAGTTATGCTACGTCCTGCCAAAAGCGGAACTGCACCACATTAAAAACGCCCGATGAAGCGAACTTCAATCGGGCGCTAAAAAACCAACCAATCAACTTAAAAACTTTTCTTTTTTCAGAAACTATTCTTTTTTCATAATAGATTTCCAATTTTCGTCAGCTTTTTGTTTTAATTTCTCTGGACCTTCTTCGTCCCAAGATTTGAGTGTGTGAGCAAAAAGAGAATCATAAAATAGATATAATTTTCCGTCCATAACCTGAAAGCTCTTCGGGTCTATATTCACCTTCTTACTATCTGCAATTGCATACGCACAATAACCTCCATACTGTGGAATGTATTTTTTTGGGTTGGCCTTGAATGTTTCGAGATGTTCTTTAGAAACAAATTTATAATCTACGCCATCATGTTCTGCAGTATATTCCTTTTTGCCTTCAACAGCCATATTATCAAAATATGCTACAACATCATATCCTTGGGCAACATAACCTTGTTTGGTATTATAATCGATACTTTGTGAAAATGTGCCCAATGGAATAAGCATCACTAGCAAAATAAAAAACGTTTTCATAAACTGCTTTTTAGAATATTTTGGTCGGTCAATGAAAGATTAAATTACAAACCTTAACAAAGAATTATAATAGTAGCAAATTGCAGCCTCTAATATCTGAAGTATCAAATCTTCCGATGATTTCAAAAGAGCCATTTAAAAAAACTTTTCCCAAATCCTGGGTCGCAATAAAAGAGCAGGAATTGATGTTGGCCAAATCAATGATATTGATGCCTCCAGTTTTTTGCGAAGGGAGAATGGAGAGGGCATCCTCAGAATCTCGAGTTAGAACTTTCATCCATGACGGGCACTCAAAAACACCCTTTCCTTTGGAGTATCCTTGGCTCAACAATTCTGTCATGCCATATTCGCTATGAATATTATCTACCCCAAAACCTTGTTTTAAAATTAAGTGAAGTTCTTCGCGTACCAATTCCTTTCTTCTGCCTTTCATGCCCCCGGTTTCCATGACAATTGTATTTTTTAATTGAAATTGATGTGTTTCAACCAAGTCCAACAATGCAAATGATACCCCTATCAAAAGCATTTTTTGGCCATTTTCGTCCAAACGGATTAGCTTGTGTTTTAGTTCAGAAAGATTATAGAGATAAAAACCGCTTTCAGGATGTTTGGAATCCTTGATCATATGTTCTATCATATAAATCAATGACGATCCTTCACGTTCCAAATAGGAAGGTAATAATGCCAGAACAACATGATCTTCTATATTTCCATAGAACTGCTGAAACCCCTTTCTGAAACTTTCTTCGTAGATTTTTAGGTCAGTCAAATAATGTTTGCTTGTGACATTGCCCGTTGTACCTGAACTTGTAAATATCTTTTCAATTGGGTTAGAAGAGCTTAATACGTTATGGCTTTTAAAGAACTGAATGGGCAAAAACGGAATCTCTGCCAATTGCTTAACATCACTCGGGTGTTTATAAAGCAAGTCACAAAAAGAGCGATATACAGGATTGTTTTCAAATTGAAATTTAAAGACCTTAAGAGCCAGCTTTTCAAAATCTTCTTCTGATCGAATAAGGAAAATATCACGTGTATCTATCATCATCACAAAAGTAAATAAAATAAAAAAGCGTTACCAATCAAGGCAACGCTTTTAATAATTATAATAAAATGACTCTTACTTAATAACCAATTTTTTAGTGATGACAGTATTGTCTTGAGAGATTTTTATGATGTAAATTCCTGATTTCAATGAAGACACATTCAAACGGGTATTGCTAACTGTTTGGTTCATGACTTGTTTCCCTAATACATCAAAAACCTCAACAGACATACTTTCAGTATTGTTACTTGTGATGTTGACGTAACCAACAGAGGTTGGGTTCGGATATATTTTAAAGCCAGTAGAAGCATTAAATTCATTTGTAGATAGAACGCTGGCCCAACTAGTTGCCACATTAATGCCGTCAACATTGGCTGTTGGAATTCCACCAGATTGTCTTAATGCAATTGAAGAAATAGCAGTACCAGAAGTGCCAGTATCAGTGGCTTCAGGTGTTGCAGGTTCAGTTGCCACAGGAGCTGTCAAAACATATAAATTAGATACACCACTAGTAATATTATAGGATGCAACAACTAAATAGGTGGTGTTTAAGTTAAAAGGAGTTGTTCCATATACATAGGTTGTAGTTGAAGTAGCAATACCAAATAAAATGTTACCTGCCCCATCATCTTTAGCGGCAACTCTTGCTCTGAAACCAGTGGTAGCATCTTTTAAATGAAAGAAATAATTTCCCGTGGTTGCAGCACTTATATTTACTAATGCGCTAAAATAAACTGTTCCAGTGGTTTGCTCTGTAAAAGTACGGTTGACATCCTCTCCCAAAGCGCCATCCACGATAACAGAACCACCGATTCCCGAAGAAGAATAGCCTGCCATACTTAGACTGGTGTTAGTATAAACTACTGCACCAGTTCCTGAATGCACTGCCCAATTTCCGCCACTTACAGCAGTCAAATCACCAGGAGTTGTGCCGTAATCAAAATTTTCAAACAAAGGTAACGGAGTGGAAGGATCGCAGTTCGGAGAGGTCACAGTTGATGACAAATCACACAAAGCACCATCAGCAACAGTAACAGTTATGTCAGTACCTTCAGATACACCCGTAACTATGATTGTTCCAGAAGCAACAGTTGAAGGATCGTCTCCTCCGACAGTCCCTGAAGTCGAACCGATTGTATAGGTAGAAGTCCCACCACCTGTAAAACCTATTGTAGCGGTATAATTATCTGTGCCTGTTGTTGAAGCGTCACAAGTAGCTGTTACAGTAGTCAAACTCAAATCACAAACAGCAGAATCATTACTCGCTCTAAACGTTGGAGTTTTAGTTTCATAAGTACCATCCATTTTTCTTTGAATGGATTCAGTGGCACTTGCACTATTGGCACTTTCATCATATTGTATGGTTTCACCAAGCCCAGTGAGTAATTCAGCATCATCAGCGTCCCCAGTGCCATAAACTAAAGCATCAATTAAGTTAGCCGTTGTTGTTGTAGTACCATTTGGAAAGTTGGTAGCAAGATCTTGATATATTGCAACAGCATCCGCTCCATTTTGCAAAATGTTACTAGCGCCCAAATCAATGTCAGAGCCACTGATCAATGGAGTATTGGCCAAAATAAAAAAACCATTGGCATCCGTTGTTTTTCCAGTTAAATCGAATGTAGCATAGCTTAAATCGTTACTTCCGTTAAAGAGTAAGACAATATAACCGTCTAATGATGTGTTAGGAGTCCATTTTAACTCAATAAATTCTGCAATATCAGTACCCGGCGTATCAGTATCAATTTCATTAATGACAAGTTGCCCAAAGGACACGGAACTAATTAATAATGGGAGTAATAAAAAGTAAATTTTTTTCATAATTATGGTTTTAAGATAAGCACAAATATATGAATTAAAAAAGCAAAATAATTAGCGCTACAAAGTAATAAGTTACTCATAACATTATCATAACAAATGGAAAAAATAATTATCTAACGACAAGCTTGCGTGTGGCTGAAATATTGTTCTCCTTGATTTTAAGGATATAAATTCCGGGAGATAATTTGGATATGTTCAATTCTTTGCCAAATATGGAAGTGGTGTATATTTTTTTTCCCAATACATCAAAGATTTCAATGTCTTTGGTAAGATTCATTTTGGTAGTAATATAAATTTTACCATTGCTTACAGGATTGGGATATATAGATAGATCCTCAATGATTTCATTATTGGAAATATTGGATTCGGATATCTGGGAATAACCAATAGTTGAAAGACTTAAGAATGCCAGTAGGCAAAAAAAGGATAAGTAGTTTTTCATCAAATAGAATCTTTTAGTTAAAATTAATAAATAATGGCAAAACCTGTACCAAAAAAGTGTTAAAGATTAGAAATACTCGTTCAAAGGTCAGAATATATCCGATTAAAAGTTACCATATTGTTATCATTGTTAACGTTGTTATAATTTTTTGTTATTAATTTTATCTTTACAATTGGAATTTCATTTAACTTTATTTAAAATGAAAAAAAGAGAGATAAAAATATTATTGGTAGATGATGAACCAGACATATTGGAAATTGTAGGTTATAATTTGTCTTCTGAAGGTTATCAAGTAGTGACAGCAGAAAATGGGCTTGAGGCAATAAAAAAAGCAAAAAAGGAACGCCCTCATTTAATCATCCTCGATGTAATGATGCCCGAAATGGATGGTATTGAAGCCTGTGAAAATATCAGAAAAATTCCGGAGTTGAGCGATACGATTATCGTGTTTTTAACGGCAAGAGGTGAAGATTATTCCCAAGTTGCAGGTTTCGATGCAGGGGCTGATGATTATATAACCAAACCCATAAAGCCAAAAGTATTGGTGAGTAAGGTAAAAGCACTCTTAAGACGACTTAAAGATGAGGAAACAACTGATGGAATCATGAAAATTGGTTCCCTTATCATCAATAGGGAAGAGTACAAGATTACCCAAAAAGGAGTGGAGATTATTTTACCACGAAAAGAATTTGAATTGCTATCTTTGTTGGCCACAAAACCTGGCAAAGTATTTAAGCGTGAGGAAATCCTCGATAAAGTGTGGGGAAATGAAGTGGTTGTTGGTGGGCGTACCATAGATGTTCATATTAGAAAACTTCGAGAAAAAATCGGCGACAAATGCTTTAAGACCGTTAAAGGTGTTGGGTATAAGTTTGTAGATTAATGCAAAAAAAATTAAAAAAAACTTACAAATTTGCGATTAAGACATCGCTGTATATTTCCATTTGCCTAACACTCTTACTGAGTGTTTTTTTGTATGTTGGCAAAACCTTTAATTGGATGGTTGTGCTGGGGTTTATCCCAATATGTTACGCCATTTGTTTCTTTATAATTCAATATCGGGTAGAACGTTTTATTTATAGACGCGTTAAAAAAATCTATGACGACCTTACACTTTTGGAATCCACCTCATTGATAAAACATCCCATCACTACAGACATGGCAACCCTTACCCAAGAAATTGACAAGTTCGCTAGAGACAAAAAGTTTGAGATTGAAACACTTAAGATTAGAGAAGAGTACAGAAAAGAGTTTTTGGGAAATGTTTCACATGAACTAAAAACGCCATTGTTTACGGTGCAAGGCTATATCCTTACCCTGCTAGACGGTGCCATGGAAGATGAGCGCATTCGAAAAAAATATTTGACAAGAGCTGGTAAAGGAGTGGAAAGACTCATATATATAGTCAAGGACTTGGATATGATTACCAAGTTAGAAGTTGGTGATTTGAGTTTAAAACTTGAAAATTTTGATATAATAGATGTCATTCAAAGTGTGTTCGACTTACTGGAAATGAAAGCGGCCAAAAAGAAAATTACGCTGATGTTCGACATGGATTACATAATGCCAATTATAGTCAAGGCAGACAAAGAACGCATTCAACAAGTACTTTCTAACCTGATTGTAAATTCCATTAAATACGGGAAAGAAAAGGGAACCACTGAAGTCAGTGTGGAAAATCTGATAAAAAATAAGGTCATTGTTAGGGTTACAGACAATGGGGAAGGAATTTCCAAAGCAAATTTAAAGCGTCTATTTGAACGATTTTTTAGGGTCGATAAAAGCGGATCGCGTAGAGAAGGTGGTTCTGGACTTGGGTTATCCATCGTGAAACACATTATAGAAGCTCATGAAGAAAAAATCTATGTAGAAAGTGAGCTGGGTGTTGGCAGCGAATTTTCATTTACCCTTGAAAAGTTGAAATAATTTTTTAAAGTTTAATTCGTAGTCAAAAGTTTCCAAGCCTCTATAATCATTGACTTCCTTTAATCTTTCCACTGTAAAATCATCCTGTTTGCAACTTGGTACTAAACCATTTTCAGACAGGCGCGTTGCCAAATATTCTTGTTCGAATTGCCCTGGGGTTGGAATAAAAAAAGCTTTTTTTCCCAATTTGGCCAAATCCATGATTGTAGTATAACCCGAACGTGATACCACCAAAGCACTTTCATTCAATGCCTGTTCCAAATAAGATGCTGTTAGATAGTTGCAAATGGTCATATTGCCGTTTTTAATAGTGGTTTTTTCTTTCTCAACTATTCCTCTTACAATCAATACAGGTCCAGAATAATTTATAAATTCTAAAAGCAGCTTTTCTTCCAACATCGTTCGTTGCGGTTCAGGACCCGACAGTAGAACCATAATGTCATATCGAATTTCCACGTCCAGTTTTGTAAATCTACTTAAGGGTCCAATGTACTTTGTATGGTTGCTTAGCGAATCGGGATGGCCCAATTTTCCGCTCATATTGGGATAACCTATGTTGTCAGGCACCCAACATTCATCAAACCTGGACATCACTTTTTTATGCATTTTTGTGCTCAACCAAGTGGTATTTCCGCTCAAAACCTGCAACTGATGCGTCATAAAAGCGCTAGGGATTATTTTGCAATAAACGCCAAATCTATTGTCAGATATAATTCCCTGAATATCATGGGTATCTATAATTTGCTGTACTGCTTTCTTTTCTGCTTTAATGGCATTTAGAACTTTTGGGGAATCTTTTAGTAATTTCAATTTAAAAAAATACCCATTCTTGGAATATTTGATGTTATAGGCTGGCAATTCAAGGCAGGTCAATGCTGGGAATTCTTGTTTCAAAAGTTCCAAAGCCACGCCATCACTGGCAATTATTGGCTCAAAATTATGTAATAACAAAGCTTTAATAATCGGTATGCATCGTGTGGCATGCCCCAATCCCCAATTTAATGGCGCTACAAGTATTTTTTTTGGCATATCCTAAATTTGGGCGTGATCACGACTCTCAAAAAAGGTTGAGGCGTGGTCGAGCTTACGCAACTCTCTTTTTCGTGAAAAACAATAAGAACTCAAACAGATTGCTCAATCACAGAGTGCTCACGAAATCACAAATTTGAAATAGAGTTTTGAGTTATCCCTCACGCAAAATTCAACAAGAATCAAAGATACAAATTAAAGACCTCTCATATATTTCCTTAATTTTAACGTTTGAAAAGCCAATAATAAGAAATAGTTAAGAACAGTGGGAAGTAAAAATAAACTCAAGCGTTTTAAAGAAAATGAAACTTTTAACAATGTATTTCAACCAACGCGAGATGAATTGGTCAATGGAAAATTTGAGTTAAAAGGTAATTGGAGCAAAACATTGTTCAAAAATGACCATCCATTGGTACTTGAATTGGGTTGTGGCAAAGGCGAATACAGCCTTGCACTAGCCAAACGCTTTCCCACAAAAAATTTCATTGGTATAGATATTAAAGGCGCTCGCTTTTGGAGAGGCGCAAAAACTGCAGTGGAACAGCAGATTGTGAATGTTGCCTTTTTGAGAACTCAAATCGAACTTATTGATTACGCTTTTGCCGAACAGGAAGTGGACGAAATCTGGATTACCTTCCCAGATCCACAGATCAAATACAAACGCACCAAGCACCGCATGACCAATTCTGAATTTTTAAAACGCTACAAAAAAATACTGAAAACAAATGGTGTGGTGAATCTAAAAACTGATAGCGAATTCATGCATGGTTACACTCTCGGACTTTTGCATGGCGAAGGGCACGAAGTACTATATGCCAATCATAATATTTATAAACAGGAAGGAAGCCCAGACGAAGTGACGAGTATTCAAACCCATTATGAGACTCTATATTTGGAAAAAAACAAACCAATTACCTATATTAGATTTAAAATCAAGTAACCTTGAACATCACAGTCCTCTTTTTTCTGGGTTTGATCATTGCCTTTGTAGGCGTCGTTCCGCCTGGATTGTTGAATATGACTGCCGCAAAAATAAGTCTTAAGGAGGGTTATGCCAGAGGAATTATGTTTTCCGTCGGGGTGTGTGTCGTTGTATTCTTACAAACTTACATTGCTGCCATGTTTGCTCGATATCTGAGCAATCATCAAAATGTGGTTGAGATTTTGCAGCGTGTAGCATTCGTTATTTTTGTTTTGATAACTGTGTATTATTTGCTAATTGCAAAATCTGATCCCAAACCAGAAATCGAACATCAATCCAAGAGCAAACACAGCCGTTTTTTTCAGGGTATGTTCCTTTCATCAATCAATGTCTTCCCGATTCCGTATCAAGCCTATATGACAATTACCCTTGCCTCTTTTGGTTGGATGGAGTTTGACAATATCCCAATTATTTCCTACGTTTCTGGTGCGGTAACAGGAACCTTTGTGATGTTATATTTGTATATTTTCTTTTTTGATAAA
>JBGTDZ010000242.1:0-7484 GCA_041748055.1 Aquaticitalea sp. | reverse complement strand
AAAAAAAGCTACTGAGGAAATTTTGGAAGATGACCGCGTAGCAAAGAATTTTAAACATTGAGACTATGAATGATGAAAAAACAGTAACTCCACGTGGCGCCTATCCGCACACCAAACGTGTTGGCGATTTTATATTTGTTTCTGGCACAAGTTCACGTAGAGCAGACAATACAATTGCAGGTGTTGAAATCATTGATGAAATGGGCACCAAACGTTTGAATGCTGAAGTTCAAACCCGTGAAGTCATATTGAATATTGAAAAGAATTTGGCTAAAGAAGGCGCGACCCTTAAAGATGTGGTGGATGTTACCTCTTTTTTAGTAAACATGAATGATTTTTCGGATTACAATAAAGCCTATGCCGAATTTTTTAATAAAGAAACTGGCCCTACCCGAACAACTGTTGCCGTGCATCAATTACCGCATCCAGATTTGGTGGTGGAAATTAAGGTGATGGCTTATAAAAAGAAATAATTGTTTAAAATGTCTGGTCTAGCGCAGTCGAGGTTTGTCTGGTCGAGCGCAGTCGAGGTCTGTCTGGTCGAGGGCAGTTGAGGTTTGTCTGGTCGAGCGCAGTCGAGACCTATTCATGTAATAACTAATTATTAAAATGAAATCCTATTTCGTTTACATATTAAAATGTTCAGATGGACTAACCTATACTGGATTTTCGAACAACATTTCCCGAAGAATTGAAGAACATCAAAATGGATTAAATAAAAATTGTTTTACTTTTAAAAGAAGACCTTTAGAACTCATATTTTGTCAAGAATTTAATGAAGTTAATCAAGCTATTTATTTTGAAAAGAAAATTAAAAATTGGAGTAACAAAAAGAAAATGGCTTTAGCGAATGGCGATTTCGACATGCTACAAATTTTAGCTGAATGCAGAAACGCAACCCATTCAAAGTATAATCCCGATAATAAGGAAGGTCTCGACTGCGCTCGACCAGACATAGAACTAAAATGAGTAAAATAAAAAACTACATCAACGGAGAATACATCAATCCAATTCAAGACAATTGGATTGACAACTATTGCCCAGCCAATGGTGAGATATATGGACAAATTCCAAACTCATCTAAACACGATGTAGAAAACGCATATATCGCTGCAAAATCGGCATTTCCAAGCTGGTCACAAACTACTTTGGAAGAGCGCAGTCGCATCATGATACGCATTTCAGAGTTATTGGAATTCAACCTCCAACGCTTTGCCGAAGCAGAAAGTAAAGACAATGGCAAACCAATTTCACTGGCAAAAGCCGTTGATATTCCAAGAGCAGCCAGTAATTTCCGTTTTTTCGGTAATGCCATTACACAATTTGCAAGTGAAAGTCATGAAAGTGTGGGTCAAGATGCTATTAATTATACCTTACGTCAACCCATTGGTGTGGTTGGTTGTATTTCGCCATGGAATCTACCGCTCTATTTATTCACTTGGAAAATTGCGCCAGCCATCGCCGCAGGAAATTGTGTAGTTGCCAAACCCAGTGAAATAACACCAATGACGGCTTATTTATTGGGCGAAATATGTTCGGAAGCTGGCCTTCCAAAAGGCGTTCTAAATATTGTTCACGGATTGGGAACTACCGCGGGTCAAGCCATCATTGAACATCCATATATCAAAGCAATCTCATTTACTGGTGGCACGGCCACAGGTGCTCATATTGCGAAAGTAGCGGCGCCAATGTTCAAAAAACTGTCGCTGGAACTAGGTGGAAAAAACCCCAACATTATTTTTGCTGATTGCGATTATGAGGACATGCTGAAAACAACCGTGCGTTCGTCTTTTGCCAATCAAGGGCAAATTTGTTTATGCGGGAGCCGTATTTTTGTGGAAGCGTCTATTTATAAAAAGTTCAAAACAGATTTTGTAAAAAAAGTCAAAGCTTTAAAAGTTGGTCATCCGTCGGAAACCTCAATAAATATTGGAGCTGTTGTTTCCCAACCACACATGGAAAAGGTATTGGAATATATCGACATCGCCAAACAAGAAAAGGGTAAGATTCTATGTGGTGGCAAAAAAGTGGTTGTTAAAGGATTTGAGAATGGTTATTTTTTAGAACCCACGGTCATAGAAGTAAAGGACAATAAATGCCGAGTGAATCAAGAAGAGATTTTCGGACCTGTAGTAACTATTATGCCTTTTGATACAGAAAATGAGGTATTACAAATGGCAAATAGCATTAAATACGGATTGTCAGCCACCCTTTGGACAAACGATTTAAAACGCACCATGCGAATGAGCAGTCAATTGCAAGTAGGTATTGTGTGGGTCAACACATGGATGCTGCGCGATTTGAGAACACCATTTGGTGGCGTCAAAGCTTCAGGAGTTGGCCGTGAAGGAGGATTTGAAGCCTTGCGCTTTTTTACCGAAGCGAAAAACGTGTGTATAAAATACTAAAAGCCCACCCCGACCCTCCCATAGGGAGGGAGCGTTTGAAATAAAAATGTTTAACCAACTCTATTAACCCGAGTGAGAGTTCCTCCCTTTTGGGGAGGTTAGGAGGGGCTTATTATGAATCTAAACTTAAACAACAAAACCGCATTAGTTTGCGGCAGTACAGCAGGCATCGGAAAAGCAACAGCCATGGCTCTGGCATCGGAAGGTGTTAAAGTGACACTTTTGGCACGAAACGAAGCTAAATTAAAAGATGTTTTATCTGAATTACCAAGTCAAAGACAACATGATTATATTATTGCTGATTTTTCAAATCCTGATGAATTAAAGATAAAAGTTAATGAATACATCAAAAAAAATCACGGGTTTCATATCCTCATCAATAATACAGGTGGGCCAAAAGGTGGAGCTATACATTCAGCTACGATTGACGAGTTTACGGATGCTTTTAAAATGCACGTAATCTGCAATCAGATTTTAGTGCAAGCTGCGCTTCCATTTATGAAAGGAGAGAAATATGGCAGAATTATCAACGTTATCTCTACGTCAGTCAAAGAACCGATTGAAGGTCTTGGCGTGAGCAATACCATACGAAATGCAGTTGCCAACTGGAGCAAAACATTGGCTGGCGAATTGGGTCCATTCGGAATAACGGTGAACAATGTTCTTCCAGGATTTACAGAAACAGAACGTTTGAAACAAATCATAAAAATTAAAGCCAACAAAGAAGGCACCACAGAAGCCGAAATGGCAGAAATCATGAAAAATTATGTCCCTACCAAACGCTTTGCACAACCAAAAGAAACAGCAGATGCCATAACCTTCTTATCAAGTGCGTGCGCCAGTTATATCAACGGAATTAATCTTCCGGTGGATGGTGGTCGAACAAAATCTTTATAGGCCCATCCCTAACCCTTCCCATAGGGAAGGGAAATACACAAAAATGTAGTATATTTAGAATAGTTTACAATGTCAAACAAAAACTCAAAACCCGATTTGAGTTTCTCCCCAGCCCGCATTGAGCGGAGTCGAAATGGGGAGATTAAGAGGGGCATATCATGAGCAAATTAGTTTCACCTTTAAATTTTAAGGATTGGATTGAAGAAAACAGACATATGCTAAAACCACCTGTTGGTAATAAAGTGGTATGGAAAGATGGTGATTTTATCGTCATGGTTGTTGGTGGACCAAACAATCGAAAAGATTATCATTATAACGAAACTCCGGAATTTTTCTATCAGGTGGAAGGCGATATCCTTTTGAAAATCATTGATAATGGGACACCAAAGGATATACATATCAAGGAAGGCGACATTTATTTGTTGCCACCAAAAGTGCCGCACTCACCACAACGTGGTGCCAATACCGTCGGATTGGTAATTGAATACAAACGTCCGGAAGGCATGCGCGATGCATTGCTTTGGTTCTGTGAAAATTGCTCCACAAAACTTTATGAAGAAGATTTCTCGGTAAAAAATATCGAAACCGATATGCCTGTGATTTTTGATAAATATTATAGTGATACCGATAAACGTAAATGCCCAAATTGTGGCGAAATCATGGAGCCACCCAAAAAAGTGAAGATAGACGATTAGTTGTTGGTGAGTGGTGAGTGGTGAGTGGTGAGTGGTGAGTGGTGAAAATAATTTAAAATAGAAAGATTCCCATTTTCATGGGAAAAATATATGGAAAAACGCAAATTAAGGATCAACGGGCATTCACATCTTCTTCCTTATCCAGAAGAGATTCCGCAGTTTATGAAGGACAAGGGAATCTTTTGGGTGGATAAGGACCGAAAATTCATGCTTCAAAAAGATTGGAACCGGCCTATAACCGATTCCAGTTTCTTTCTTGATGAAAAATTAGCCTGGATGGAACGTTTTAAAATTGATCATGCCGTTGTTTTAAATTTGTCTCAACTGTACGGTAATGGACTGCGTGTGGAAGAAATGAAGCAAGCATTGCGTTTCCAGAATGATTTTAATGCAAAAATACAACGTGACCATCCGAGTAAGTTTACATGCGGATTTGTGGTGCATCCTGGATTTGTGCGCGGTGCTTGCTGGGAAATACAACGTTGCGTTGAAGAATTGGAAATGCGCCTCTTATGCTTGCCAACCCATTACATGGATACGATTGGTACTTGGCGATGCATTTTTGATGAAGAGAATGACCCAATTTTTGAGTTGGCAAATAAATATAATTTAGCGGTTGAGATCCATCCTTATGATGGTGAAAAATTTATCAAATTAGAAAACACTTCTTGGCGTTTTCACCTGATTTGGATGTTGGCACAATGTGCTGATGCTTATCACTTTTTGACCTTGAATGGATATCAAGATAGATATCCGAATATGCGAACGTGTTTTGCCCATGGAGGACAGTTGGCACAGATTAATTTGGGTCGTCGTATTCAAGGATTTGATGGCAGACCCGATTTGTTTGAAGGGAAAAGCCACCCTAGAAAAGCAGTTGGACATAAAAATATTTTCTTCGATACATTAGTCCATGACACTGGTAGCCTACAATTATTAATTAAAAACCAAACCTCGAAACAGGTGATTATGGGATTGGACGATCCATATCCTCTAGGTGAAATGGAAAGTGCCCAACAATCCTCTTATCCGGGAAAAATATTGGATTTGGCTATGGAAAGAAATATTATCACTGAAGATGAACGAGACGCCATTTGGGAGGTTAATGTTATCAAATGGTTGTGCGGTGAAGATGAAGTTGAAAAGAAAAAATTGTTGGATAGAATTTTAGGATAATGCATTTTATTTCAGACGAATTAGAATCTTATATTGAGAACCATTCGGAAAACGAACCAGAGTTACTGAAACAACTCAATCGTGAAACCCATCAAAAAATAATGCAACCACGTATGTTGAGTGGTCATTATCAGGGTCGGGTTTTAAGTATGATATCAAAACTGGTTAATCCCAAATTCATTCTTGAAATTGGTACTTACACAGGTTATTCTGCATTATGTTTGGCCGAAGGATTGCAATCCATTGGTGAATTACACACCATTGATATCAATGATGAATTGTTGGACTTTCAGCGTAATTACTTTAATAAATCAGAGTATGGCAAACAAATCCATCAGCATTTAGGAAATGCTTTGGAAATTATCCCCAAAATGAATAAAACTTTTGATTTGGTATTTATTGATGCCGATAAAGAAAACTATGCAAACTATTTTAATCTTATTATTGATAAATTAAGAACCGGTGGTATGATTTTATCAGACAATGTCCTTTGGAGTGGAAAAGTAATTGAATCTTTGAAGGAAGATGATGTTTCTACGAAAGCCATTGTTGAATACAACCGACTACTAAAGGATGACAAAAGGATTGAAACTGTGATTTTGCCGATTAGAGATGGGCTAACCCTTAGTAGAAAAATTTAAATTATAATTTGCGTCTCACAGACCCAGTAAAATCTTCTAGGTCATCTTTTAACTTGGTTATTTCGCTTCCCATGCTGCTGGTCACATCAGATTTGATGTTGCTTTGGTCAACACTCTTGGTAATTTCTCCTTTAATATCATTGGTGGCATCCCTTAATTGACGCATTCCTTTGCCCATTCCTTTGGCTATATCAGGAAGTTTATCGGCACCAAATACCATTATTGCCACAAATAGGATGAAAATGATTTCTGTGGTCCCGATAAATAAAAATGTCGTTTGTAATATCACAAGGCAAATATAGTGAGATGTATTGGATCATATTAAAAAGCCGACAGTTATATTAGTCGGCTTTTAAAAATAAATCAATAATGGTTTAATTTTTCACTTCATTTTTAAATTTGTCAAATTGGCTTTGCTCCAATTTCTTTGGCCAAGAATTGTTAGCCGTATCCACATCTGCAGTCTCTTGTCTTGGATCAACAACAATTGATGTAATTTCTTTGTCAGATGCTATTGATTTACTGATCTCTTTATCGTTGAGCCTCCATATTTCCGCTGGATAGGTCTCGATTTTTGAAGTACCATCACTATAGTTATATTCTACTATAATTGGCATAACCAACCCTCCCGGTTTTTCAAAAGTCACATTATAAAAATATTTTGGCTCCTTGAATAACTTTCGTTCTTCTTCCGTAAAATTATCCATTATATATTCCTTTACTGTTGGTAGCTTATCCATCAATGTGCCATTTTTCATACTTTCATTATAATCTTCACTTCCTTCTTCTACCATGTAAACCATTGGTGGTAATTGGTCCATAGTCGTGCCTCTTTTCTTCAAAATTTCCTTTATATAGTCATTTGGTTCTGAGCTCACATAATATTTGTTCACTTCCTTCACTCCTATGTCAACCCAGTCTGTTGTGTAAAACCAGCCTCTCCAATACCAATCAAGGTCAAAGGCGGAAGCATCTTCCATGGTTCTGAAAAAGTCTTCTGGGGTTGGATGCTTAAACATCCAACGACGGGAATATTCTTTAAATGCATAATCAAATAAATCTCTTCCCATAACCGTCTCTCTTAGGATATTAAGTGCGGTCGCAGGTTTACCATAGGCATTATTTCCGAATTGATACGTATTGAGACCTTTGCTCATAATGGGCGCAATAAAATCTTGATCGCCTCCCATATATGGAATTATATTGGGTGCAGGACCACGGCGTGATGGGTATTTTTTATCTTCTGTTGTAACCGCTTTCGGATACCATTCGGCAAAGTCTTGCTCGGCAACATATTGCAAAAAGGTATTTAAACCTTCGTCCATCCAAGTCCATTGACGCTCGTCACTGTTGACAATCATTGGAAAAAAGTTATGTCCAACTTCGTGAATAATGACACTGATCATTCCATACTTCACTCGGTCACTATACGTACCATCTTCATCTGGACGACCAAAATTCCAACATATCATTGGGTATTCCATTCCTTGTTGATCTGCATGAACCGAGATTGCTTTATGGTAAGGGTATTCAAAAGTCATTCGAGAATACGATTTTAATGTGCTTGCCACGGCTTTAGTTGACCATTCTTCCCATAAAGGATTTCCTTCCTTTGGATACATTGACACAGCCATAACATCTTTATCACCAACTTTAACCGCCATCAT
>JBGTDZ010000241.1:0-4240 GCA_041748055.1 Aquaticitalea sp. | reverse complement strand
TCAAGATTAGCGCTATTCAATTCCCCGGAATCACGACCTGACCAATAAATTTTACCTTCTGCATAATCAATTGCCATTCCGTAAATTCGTGTCAACGTAGTGTCAATGGTCTGAATATTACTGCCATCGAGATTGGCAACTTGCAATATCCGATTCGCTTCAAAATAGAGTTTATCATTGACTGTATCCACAAGCAAGGCATAGCCAAAATTTCCTGTGATGATGACCTGTGGATTTGAGCCATCTAAATTTGCAGAATAAATCTGGTCCATAGCAACATTATACGCATACATTTTGTTATTTTCAACATCCAAAGCAATTGCTCTCCATTCTGCCCCTGAAACATTCAAAAATCCAATTTCAGGGCTTGAACCATCAAGATTTGCTTTTGAGATATTTCCGGCGTTATCGACCCAATAAACTTTTCCACCAGCAGGGTCGACAGCAACTCCATAAGGATCGTCAATACCACTTGCAATGGCCTCCAATTGTGAGCCATCCACATTCATCCTCCAAATCTTGCCTTCAGGAGTAACTTCAAAATCACTGAAATATATTTTCCCATTTACAGAATCATAGGCCATCCCTGAACCACCTTTCCCAGCAATGCTGATAACATCGTTCACTATTCCTGTACCGTCTAGCGTCAATCGTCTAATAAATTCGTCACCAAGAGTGATATAAAATAATTCAGGAGTTGATGCTGGTGCTTCTCCAATCACAACCTCTTGGGTAAATGTATTGTCTCCAGAAGCACTTGAAGCTGTCAGTGTTACTGTAAAAGTTCCTTGTGAGGGGTATTCAAATGTTGGGTTGTCTTCGGTTGAGGTAGAATTTGCAGCATCACCAAAAGACCAACTATAAGAGGTTGCTCCAAGAGATGTATTTGTAAACTGAACCGGAACCCCTGCCACCAAGTTCTCCGCATCCTCCACTGAGAATCCACTTGCTGGTGTCACTGTAATTTCCAAATTCGAAATCGTTGAACCTCCTGCTCCAGTGGAAACCAAACTGACCAAAAACACGTCACTTGATTGATAAGATTTTCTTGGTGCTACTTCCCGAGACGTTGTTCCGTCACCAAAACTCCAGAGATAGGCCGTTGCGTTTTGTGAAGTATTGGTAAATTGGATTTCTTCATTTACCTTAACTGTTGTGGCACTTGCAGAAAACTGCGCTTCTGATTGTGGCGGTACCGTATCATCGTCCGAACACGAAATAACTCCGAAGGACAGAAAGGTTAAAATTATGTATTTGTGAAGTTTTGTTTTCATGTGATTTATTTTAAGTTGAAATCTTATAGTATTAATATCCTGGATTTTGAATCATTCCGGGGCTGTTGTTTGTTTGTATCTCATCTAATGGAATTGGGAATAAGGTTTGATTGCTACTGTTGACATTTGGCAACACTTCAATGGCTCTTCCTGTACGTACTAAATCGAACCATCGTTGTCCTTCAAAAGCGAATTCAACCTGTCTTTCCTTTTCAATCGCTGTGAACAATTGTGGATACGTATTAGCATTTGTGCTGTTTAAATTAGCCCTTTGACGAATCGCATTGATATCGCTTTTAATGGCGTCTATATCCCCATTTAGGTTTGTTTTTGCCTCTGCTCTTATCAAATACATTTCTGCCAATCGAATGACAATGACATTATCAGCACCAAGGCTCAAATCGTCATATTTAATGGCGTAGGCTTCTGTGCCTTGAAAGGCAATGCTAGCTTCATAGCGCTCATCGTTGGTTTCAAAGGCAGCCAATAAACTTTCTGATGGTTCTACTTCCCGCCTTCCATTTAGGGATCGAGGGAAATTGTATTCAGCAATTCTATTCCGTTCCATTTGTGAAAAGAAAATTTCAAAAATCGATTCTGAAGATTCATCGTCGGCAAAAATATCTGCAAAATTTGGCAATAGGGTGTAATTGCCATCGTTAATGACCTCGGTTGCCATGGCGACCGCTTGTGCATCATCGCCTTTATAAAGATATACGCGAGCGAGCATCGCTTTTGCTGCATATCGAGTAGCTCTCGTTTTATCACCAGAAGTTGGCAAATACACCGATGCAAATGTCAAATCTTCAATAATTTGGTCATACACCTCATTCACAGGGTCACGTGGTGCATCAAGTCCCGTGACGCCAACTGTTGGTACCTGTTTTAAAGGTATAGCTCCAAAATAATTGAGCAGATTAAAATGGTTCAAGCCTCTTATGAAATACAATTCCGCCAAAGCCGCATTGCGCTCCTCTTCGGTCATATCTTCAATGGTTGGCACTTTGGTAATCACGTTATTGGCCACATTGATGCCGTCATAGCAAATGGCCCAGATGCCTGCTATCGATCCATTTTCCGGTAGGATATTATTATTGTCCACTTCGGCATATTCAACAGCCGTTGCATCTACCGGATGTGACAGATTATCGGCCGATAGATCGGAGAAAATGATATAAGTCCTGCCATAATAACTCAAACTCTGAAAGCTTGCATAAGCACCCAAAATACCTCTCTCAATGTCTTCCTTCGTTTGAAAGGCCTGATCTGCCGGGATGGAATTTTGCGGTTCGACTTCCAAGGTATTGCAGGACATTGCTGTTATCAATACCATCACTAATAGAAATATCTTTTTCATCTTCATCATAATTTTAAATTAACACCTAAAGTGAATGTTTGCGCTTGTGGATAGGTAAAGAAATCGGTTCCAATCACCGAATTGTCATCGCCTCTATAATTAACTTCAGGATCTAAACCTGAATAGTCTGTAAATGTGAATAGATTCTGAATACTGAAATAAACACGGGCACTATTGAAAAATGTCTTATTCATCATGTCCTTATTAATCGTATATCCCAGTGTGACATTTTTAACTCTCAAATAAGAACCATCTTCAATAAACCGAGAAGACACTCTTTTGTTTTGTGCCGCTGCGACAGGATCTAAAGTTGCTCTTGGAATATCTGTAATGTCCCCTGGTTGTTGCCATCTTCTGGTAACAGCTTCAATTTGATTATCACCACCTTGCAAGGATTCCAGAAACAAGCGTGAACCATGAAACACATCATTGCCATAAGATCCTTGGAGGAAAATACTCAAATCGAAGCCATTGTAAGAGAAATTGTTGGTAAGGCCTCCTATAAAATCAGGGTGTGGATTACCGACAATCGTTCTGTCTTCGGAAGTGATGACGCCGTCAAAATTGGTATCGGCATACACAATATCACCAGTGGAAGGGTCAACGCCAAGAGATTCATAACTGTAGAAAATTCCGATAGGCTGGCCTTCCATAATTCTGTTTCCACCGCGACCTATATCATCAATTGGCTGGTCATTGTACAATTCGAGCACCTTATTTCTGTTTCCCGAAATATTAAACTGTGTACTCCAGGTAAACTCGCCCACAAAGTTTTGTGATTCCACAGTGATTTCGACTCCTTTGTTCTCAACTTTTCCAACATTCTCTGTAATGGACGAAAAACCCGAACTTGTAGGAAGTGGCCTGCTCAACAACAAATCATTGGTTTGTTTGTCATAATAATCGGCCGTAATATTCAAACGATTGTTGAAGAGCCCTAGATTGATACCAAGATTTAACTGCGCCGTACTTTCCCATTTCAAATCAGGGTTTGGGATGTTGCTCGGGAAAACGGCAGGTTGTCCTCCGTAAGATCCATTACCGTACAATTCTGAAAATAAGAACGGACTGATATCGTCGTTTCCAGTCAACCCATAGCTGGCACGTATTTTAAGATCGGAAATCAGATTGGCATCCTTTAGGAATTCCTCCTCCGATACTCTCCAAGCGACGGAAGCCGCCGGAAAAAAACCTGTCCGATTGTTGCCACCAAATTTTGTTGACGTATCAAATCGACCAGAAATATCGAACAGAAACTTATTGTCAAAATTATAGTTTCCACGTCCAAAATAAGATCGTAGACCTGTATCTGTCGCATTCGCCGATGCCGAAACGATTGTTGCGGCAGAGCTAATATATTCCAGATTATCATCTGCAAAGTCTTGGCCTCTAATAAATGATGAGCGGAATTGATAACTTTCAAAACTATAACCTGCTAGAAACTCGACTTTATGATTGCCAAAATTCTCGCTATATCTCAAGATATTGTTTGACACCACATTGGTAACATTGCTATAGGTCTCAAATCCCAATCCGTTGAATTTGGCACCTTGAACCGTTTGGGTGTTTTCATACGCATGTTCCCTGAAATTGAGAAAATCCACGCCCC
>JBGTDZ010000240.1:0-3423 GCA_041748055.1 Aquaticitalea sp. | reverse complement strand
TCTGCAATAGTCTTGAACGGCCAAGGGAGTCCATTCCAGAACTTGTTTCAATGCTTCATTCTGCATTTTTACATAAATGAAACTTCCGCTTTCACCCACAGAGTAACGATTGGCAAGAGGTTTGTACTCGGGCTGATAATGAGTTAAGCCTGAAAAGTTTTCACTGTGCAATCGATTGGTCCAATTTTCCTCAATGGGAATTCCATTATCAAAAAAAGCTCCATAATAGGCATAACCGCATCCATAGGGACCGAACAACCATTTATAACCTGCACAAATAAGTGCATCGGGTTGCAATTCCTTTACCGAAAACGGCAAAGCACCAACAGATTGGCTACCATCAATAATAAGAACAGCATTGTATTTTTTTGCTTTTTTTGCTATGGTTTTGAGGTCGAATAACGTACCATTAGACCAATGGATGTTTCCCATGGCAACCACTGCTGTTTTTTCATTGATGGCATTCAAAATAATTTGATTCCATAACTGACCTCTATTTTCTTTGGCAACAGGTGGCATGATCGTCACAAGAGTAGCATCGTACTTGTCTACCAAACGCTTCCAGATATAATAATTGCTTGGAAACTGTTCGTGCATCAACAGAATTTCATCGCCAGGCTTTAGTTTGATATTATTGGCCGCATTCGCCATGCCATAGGAAACTGAAGGAATATTTGCAATTCGATTATGGTCATCAGTGTCAATGAGTTTGGCAAAGCGTTTTTTAAGCTCGATGACCGGCTCAAAATAATCGGAAGTTGCAATGGTGTATGGGCGGTTCTTTTGCTTGAGGCCTTCAATCCCAGCTTCATAGACGGCATTGAATGATGGCTATTGGCTCGCGATATTCAAGTAAGTGATATCATCGGGGATATCAAAAAGAGGCCTTTGGTCGTCTAGCATAATTTATTTGTCAAAATAACTAAAAGTCTCATTGCCCTTGATATTCAATAGCGATTCATAAATCAGTCGTATCACATTCTCAACGTCATCACGATGCACCATCTCCACAGTGGTGTGCATGTACCGTAATGGCAGCGAAATCAAAGCACTTGCCACTCCAGATCCACTATATGCAAAAGCATCCGTATCGGTTCCTGTTGCTCGTGAACATGCCGAACGTTGAAAAGGAATTTTGTTTTTTTCGGCGGTATCAGTAATGAGATCCCGCAATTTTTGTTGCACGGCAGGCGCATAAGCAACCACAGGTCCTGCACCCATTTCCAAGAAGCCTTCCTGTTTTTTATCTATCATTGGCGTAGTGGTGTCGTGGGTAACGTCCGTGATAATTGCAACATTGGGTTTGATTCGTTCTGCAATCATTTCGGCACCACGAAGTCCGATTTCTTCCTGTACAGAATTTGTGATGTACAACCCGAAAGGTAGTCTCTTTTTATTCTCATGGAGCAAACGCGCGACCTGAGAAATCATAAAACCACCCATTCTATTGTCGAGAGCGCGACAAACAAATTTGTCTTTGTTCAAAATATGAAATTCATCAGGGTAAGTTATAACGCAACCTACATGAACACCTAAGGCTTCGACTTCTTTTTTATCTTTGCATCCACAATCGATAAAAATGTTCTCCAATTTTGGCGGCTCCTCCTTTTCCTTAACTCGCGTATGAATAGCCGGCCAACCAAAAACTCCTTTTACAATGCCGTTTTTTGTATGGATATTGACGATTTTGCTAGGTGCAATTTGATGATCGCTTCCTCCATTACGGATGACATAAATCAATCCGTTGTCGGATATATAATTAACATACCAGGAAATCTCATCAGCATGGCCTTCAATGACTACTTTATAATTGGATTTTGGGTTTATGATTGCCACGGCTGTTCCGTAAGTATCGGTAAAAAATTCGTCCACATAAGGCTTCAGATAATCCATCCATAATTTTTGCCCTTTCCATTCGTAACCTGTAGGTGATGCGTTATTTAAATAGGTTTCTAAAAAGTCGATTGATTTATTATCTAAAATGCTCTTTTTTGCCATGAATAAAATTTTTGTCTAAATTAATAATATTAATACTATTTTAAGGTTAATGAGTATGTAAATTCTTAATTTTGACACTGTTTTTGGAACGATTTTAGAAGCAATAGCTGATATGAACAAGTTTACTTACATTCTGTTTTTATTTCCCATTCTGATGTTTGGACAGATTGAACCTATAGTGAAAGATTCCACTGCTGTTGAGTATTATGTCATTGATGGCGATTCCGTAGCGGTATCTGTCATTCTCTTGAATGAGGTGCTTCTCATGGGAAAACATCGATTTGCCTCCAAGGACGAACGCGTCCGTTATTTGATTTTAAAAAGAAAAACATTGAAAGTATATCCTTATGCAAAATTGGCAGCCGACCGCTTGGTGGCGTTGAATGCGCGTTTGGCAACTTTGGAACGCAAAAGCGAAAGGAAGCAGTATGCAAAAATTATTCAACGCTATATGGAAGATGAATTTTCTGCAGAGTTGAAAAAACTGACAAGGACAGAAGGCCAGATTTTGGTGAAGTTGATGCATCGGCAAACAGGGGAAACCACCTATGAACTCATAAAGGAACTTCGAAGTGGTTGGCGGGCATTTTGGTACAACAATACTGCAAAAGTGTTTGATATTTCGTTGAAGCGTGAATTTGATCCAGAGTATGTCGCGGAAGATTTTATGATTGAAGATATTTTATTGAGAGCTTTTCAGGAGGGACGACTCGTACGTCAAAATCCTGCATTTCCAATTGATTATTACGCCATCAAGGATAAGTGGGCATCAAAGACTGTCGAAAATTGATTTAAAAGAATAGTTATTGAGTTATTCATTATTTAGTTCAATCGCATAAAAATTCATAAAACCAATAACCATCAAGCTAATAACTCATTATCACAATAACCCAAAACTCAATTTCTCAATAACTCATTAAATTAAATGAAGCGTCAACAATCGGCATTGGAGGAACAACTGAATGCCTGGACCCACGGATTGGGTGCTTTGATGGGACTTGCAGGATTGGTGCTGTTGATCATTTTTACTAAACAGAAATCCGATTGGAGTTTGTTTAGCGTCATTATTTATGGGTTTTCCATTATCCTGCTTTTTACTGCATCTGCTTTATACCATTCCGTGAAAGGGGAGAAGCGCAAACATCATTTTAGGATTATTGACCATGTAAGTATTTATGTATTGATTGCTGGATCATACACACCTGTGACTTTAATTGGATTGAACGAAAGTTTAGGTTGGCACTTATTCTGGATTGTTTGGGCAATTGCAGGTTTTGGATTGGTTTTAAAGTTGTTCTTTACTGGTAAGTTTGAAATCTTCTCTACATTATTGTATGTAGTTATGGGCTGGTTGATTGTATTTGACTTTTCGAATCTTTCAAGTTTAATAGGAACCAACGGTGTGGCATTGTTGTTTGCAGGAGG
>JBGTDZ010000239.1:0-6006 GCA_041748055.1 Aquaticitalea sp. | reverse complement strand
GAAAGCTTTAATCCAAAATGGGAAAATCTAAATACCCAAATCTTCTAGTGTGATTTCTCCCTACGGTCGAAATGACAACTCAAACGACCAATAAATTTTCTTATTTTAGATCAATAATTCCCAAAACCCACCGATGAACCGATTTTTATTTCTTTCCTTTTTGTGTTGTTTTCAGTTTTCATTTTCACAACAAACAGATAATGTGGATTTTAAGAGGCTGAATGCAAGTATTACTATAGCCCAAGATACCATCGGCAAAATACACGGCGAACGGCTGCATGTTGAATTTGATATTCTAAAACCTGTGGATTCCATTTATTTGGATGCCATAAATATGAAGTTTGAAAATGTGAAATTAAACGGCAATATGGTTGGTTATAAAAATGACGGCAAAAAGCTCATATTACATCATTCCTTTAAGTTATCCGAAAATCATGTTCTGGAATTCAATTATGCTGCCTCACCTCTAAAAGCGCTATATTTTGTTGGTTGGGACAATGAAGGAACAAATCAAATTTGGACCCAAGGTCAAGGAAAATATACCAGCAATTGGCTACCTAGTATTGATGATATGAATGATAAAATAGAATTTGATCTATCCATCACAGCTGATAAAGGGTATGAAGTTATTGCCAATGGAGCACTCCTGAAGGTTGATAAGAATGACTCCACCAATACCTGGCAATTCAACATGGACAAACCCATGAGCAGCTACCTTGTAGCAATGGCCATGGGAAGCTACAATAAAAAAACAGAAACCTCCATTAGTGGCATTCCTTTGGAATATTATTACTATCCCGAAGATTCATCCAAAGTTGAGCCAACGTATCGCTATAGCAAGCGGATGTTCGATTTTTTGGAAGCGGAAATAGACGTCCCATATCCTTGGGAAATTTACAAGCAAGTGCCCGTGAAGGATTTTCTATATGCCGGTATGGAAAATACATCCTTAACCATCTTTTCTGATGCTTTGATGACGGATGCTACAGGGTTCAACGATAAAAATTATGTGAATGTCAACGCACACGAGTTGGCCCATCAATGGTTTGGCAATTTGGTGACGGCAACAAGCGGCACGCATCATTGGCTTCAGGAAGGGTTTGCAACCTACTATGCGCTGTTGGCAGAGCGCGATATTTTTGGTGAGGATTATTACTATTGGAGATTATATGAATACGCACAACAACTGCTTGAACAGGAAAAAGAAGGTGAAAGCACCGCATTGCTCGACCCAAAATCCAGCAGTCTTACTTTTTATCAAAAGGGATGTTGGGCATTGCATATGTTGAAAGAAAAGGTGGGTGAGGAGGCTTTTAGGGAAGCGGTAAGAAACTATTTGTTGACGTATCAATATAAAAATGTGGAAACATCCAATTTTATCAAAGAAGTTGAAATAACCAGCCGACAGGATTTGACGGAATTCGTAAACACATGGTTGGAAACGGCAGAATTGCCTCAAGACGCCATGATGAGAAGTCTGAAAAAATCAGTGTTCATTCAGGAATATATGGAGGTGGACTGTGAAACCTATCCGTCAAAATGCACCGATTATTTGGTATCTGATATTTCGGACAAGGCAAAAGTCAAAATTGTTTCACAGGAATCTTATACCATCAAGAAAGAAGATTTCAACAACAGTAGGGATGTTAGGCAAGCCATTGCGCAAAATTTGGTCGAAATCCCGGTGGAACTCAAAACAAGCTATGAATCATTGCTGAATGATAAATCTTATGTAACCATTGAATCCGCGCTTTACAATTTATGGGTTAATTTTCCAGAGGAGAGGGCAAAATATTTGCAACAAACAAAAGACATCATCGGTTTTGGCGACTACAACGTTCGGTTGCTGTGGTTGGCATTGAACCTGAATACCCCCGAATATCAACCAGAAAAAAAACAGGCAACTTTTGAGGAGTTAGAAAACTATACCGATCCGAAATATGGCTTTGAACTGAGAATGAATGCCTTCAACTATCTAAAATTGATAAATGGGTTTGACGAATTATCAATTAAAAATCTTAGGGACGCCACAAACCATCACAACTGGCGATTTCAACAATTTGCAAAAGGCTTACTTGCAGAATTAAAGCAAGTCGAAAAATATAAGGATTTATTGAAGGAATGGTGAGTGGTGAATGGTGAGTGGTGAGTGGTGACTAGTGAATGGTGAATGGTGAGTGGTGACTAGTGAATGGTGAATGGTGAATGATAAGTTATGAGTAATGAATGATGAATGAGGTATGATGAATGATGATTAATTTCATCTATCATCTATCATCTATCATCTATCATCTATCATCTATCATCTATCATTTATCATCTCTACTCTATTGGGGTGTGTAGTTTTTTATTCGGTTATTCTCTTTTTTAAATCCATTCTTTCATGTAAAATTCTCGTAATTTCAATATAGTTTTCGTTCAAAGTTCGATAGAAAATGATATGTCGATTAGTTTTTAATCCGAGAAGATTATGTGTAATTCCGTCATAGTTTTTTCCTAAAAGCGGATTATCTGCAATTTCTTGACAGTTTGAAATTAGCATTTCGTAATATTTGTCGGCTTGATTTTCAGACCAGACTTCTAATGTATATTCCCAAATTTTAGATAAATCCTCAACAGCTTTATTCGTCAATTTAAATTCAGCCATTTGAATGCTTTTGTGCTTTTAAAGATTCAAGA
Source organism: Aquaticitalea sp. (assembly GCA_041748055.1). GTDB lineage: Bacteria > Bacteroidota > Bacteroidia > Flavobacteriales > Flavobacteriaceae > JBPOFM01. The sequence goes on along the minus strand of JBGTDZ010000239.1, from coordinate 3,327 downwards.
TGTTTTTTAGGGTCAAAATCGTAAGCTATTCCGCTATCGATTCCTTCCTGAATTGCATTTCGTAATACAATTACTTTACTTTCTTCTTCTTCTAAAAGTCTTAATCCCGCGCGTATAACCTCACTAACATTTTTGAATCGACCTTCTTTTATTCGGCTTTGAACAAATTGGTCAAAATAATTTCCGAGCGATATAGATGTGTTTTTGTTCATTTAGATACTATTTGTTTCAAATATACCAAAAATTGGTATAATAACCAAGTTCCCAAGTTCCACATTACTAACCTCTATTATCTATCATCTAAAAATCAACCCCTTTTCCGATTCAACACCTTATATTCTTCATAACATTCACTGATGGCATCCAATATTTGAAGATCGTTGGCCGTGTCTATAAAATCTTTGGAATAGTTACATTGACTTACAATTTCGTCCAGATCTACTTTATCAACCTGAAGTAAGACCATCAGCATCTCCCTATCAAAGCGGGAAGCCAACAGGTTACGAATTTCATCATCTTGCTTCATTTGTCTTAATTTTCGCAGTTCCTTTGGTTTTTTCCCAAACATGCTGTGCAGGAAATCCGCAGGGTTAAAAATGGCACCAAGGACTTTATTCACGCTTCGTGAATTGTTCCCAGCTTCATAGCCTGCTGACGATAATCCAGATATGCTATAGCGATAATTGCTCTTGATGGGCACTTGCAGAATGTCCACTTCCAGATAGCCGGTCAACCTTAACTGACTCACCACGACTTCTTCAAGTGCCAAGGCCAATTCGGTCATTTCGATTTTGACGTCCCCAAACTTCAGCCAGTCATTGGTGACTTTTACCTTTATGGATTTATATCCCAAATAAGATAAATGCAAAGTGTCGTTGACCCTGGCGGTCATCACAAAATGACCGTTTTCATCGGTTGAGGTGCCCTTGACCAGATTGAGGTTGACGATGTTGACATTTTCCAAAGGTTGCTGCGTGCTGTTGCTAATGACCGTGCCTTTTACCGAAGTAGCCTCTTGAGAACTACCCAAAACAGTAAACATTAAAAATGCAATCAGTAGCAGTAGGTGTCTCATGCGGTAAAATTAGCCATAAAAATAACAATCAAAACGGTAAAACCTTTCAATGCCTTTAATTTTGACTAAATATTAACTTTCAAAGTACAAAGTACAAAGTACAAAGTACAAAGTTCAAAGGTCAAAGTTTAAAGTACAAAGTTAGAAGTTCAGTTGCGAACGTTTAATTATCCGTCTTAGGTCAGAACTTCTAACTTTTAATATCTGATATTGTACTTCAACCTAATCCTCCTTACGTCTTGAGCGTTTTGGTGGTGAAAAGGATGGGCCCACAGGTTTATAATCACCTTTGGCGCGTCGGTCTTTTCTGTTCGTGCCTGATGCATCACCAGAATCTGATCGTCTTGGTTTTGAATCCCCAGCACTGCGTCTATCTCTTCCGCCTCCAAAATCAGAGCCTCCACCAGAACGTCTTTCGCCCCTTGGTTTGAAATCTCCTGAAGAACGTCTTCCACCTCCGCCACCAGAATCAGAACGTCTTTTGTTTCTGCTTGTGCCACGTCCTTTATCTTCGCTGACCTCCACATTGACAAAACGACCATTGTGTTTATAATCTTGGAAGAAGGAAATTACCTTTTCCTGCAATTCTTTATTGGTATTGAAGAATGAGAAACTTTCTTTCACGTCCACTTTGAAGACATCATCACGCCCCAAATCGAGAATTTCCTTTAAGAAATCCTTTAGACTCATCCAGTCGTAACCATCTTTTTGACCAACATTGATAAAATATCTAGAGGTATTGACATCAGATTCGTAACCACGACCACCAAAATCCCTTCCGCCATCACTGTCCCTATCACTTCCACGAGAAGCATCGGTGACATTCAGATTTTGTGATTTCTTATAATAGTTGTAGAAACGAGTAAACTCAACCGAGAAGAACTTTTTGATCAATTCCTCTTTGGAAGTATCTTCAAATAATGCATTGATACTCGTAAGGTATCGATCAATTTCGTGATTTATTTCTGTATTGTGCACTTTATTTGCCAAGGAGAATAATTGCACTTCGCAAATGTCCTTACTATCAGGAATTTGTTTCAATTCAAATTTCTGATTGATCATGCGTTCAATACTCTTTATTTTTCTGATTTCGCTTTTAGAAACGATGACCATTGAGATACCAGTTTTTCCAGCACGTCCAGTTCTTCCAGAACGGTGTGTGTAGATTTCAGGTTCATCGGGCAATTGGTAATTGATAACATGCGTAATATCGTCCACATCAATGCCACGGGCCGCAACATCCGTCGCCACCAACATCTGTATTTGGTTTTTACGGAACGAATTCATCACCATATCACGTTGGTTTTGGCTCAAATCGCCATGTAAGGCACCGGCGCTATAACCATCCTCGATAAGTTGCTCAGCCACTTTTTGTGTATCTCTTTTGGTACGGCAGAAAATCACCGAGAAAATATCAGGATTGGCATCCGCCAAACGTTTCAATGCAGAATATCGGTCGCGGGAATTCACCAAATAATACTCATGCGACACCTGGTTGGTACTTTCGTTTTTGTTTCCTACGGTAATCTCGACCGGGGAATGCATGAATTTCTTTGCAATGATCGATACCTCTTTTGGCATCGTTGCAGAAAACAACCATGTACTTTTATCTTTAGGTGAATGCGAAAGGATATCCACGATATCGTCGTAGAATCCCATGTTAAGCATCTCATCAGCTTCATCCAAAACGGCATATTCTATTTTGGAAATGTCCACCATATTGCGTTTGATCATATCCTTCATACGACCAGGAGTTGCCACAACAATCTGTGCGCCTCTTTTTACATCCCTCGCTTGATCGCTGATACTTGCGCCTCCATAAATGGCAACAACATTCAAGCCTTTACAGTATTTACCATAAAGTTTAAGTTCGTTGGTGATTTGCAAACATAGTTCGCGGGTAGGAGACAGGATCAGACCTTGCGTGGTACGGCTGTTGATGTCAATTTTTTGCAGCATCGGAAATCCGAAAGCGGCAGTCTTACCGGTTCCTGTTTGTGCCAATGCCACCAAGTCGGTGTCTTTATCTATTAAAATTGGGATTGCTTGGGCTTGGACGTCACTAGGGGTTTCAAATCCTAAATCGTTGATGGCGCGCAAAAGGTCTTCATTAAGACCTAAATCTTGGAATGTGTTCATTCGATTGTAATAAGTATTCGATTATGTTTTGTGGTATTACAACAGAAGCGAATCGACATACTTAAACCTAAACTTCCAGTAACACATCCTCACCATGAGGAATTTAAGCCAAT
>JBGTDZ010000238.1:0-6624 GCA_041748055.1 Aquaticitalea sp. | reverse complement strand
GCCGGCTCCAATCATATGGCAACCCAACCATTCGCCATATTTGGCATCGAAAATAACTTTTACAAAACCATCTTTGGCTCCTGAAGCGCTTGCTTTGCCAGAAGCAGAAAATGGGAACTTGCCCACTTTGATGTCATAACCTTTTTCTTTGGCTTGTTTTTCGGTCATCCCAACACTGGCAATTTCGGGAGAGCAATAGGTGCATCCGGGAATGTTTCCATAATCTAATGCTTCAACATGATGGCCTGCAATTTTCTCAACGCATAGAATGCCTTCTGCTGAAGCCACGTGTGCCAAGGCCTGTCCAGGGGTGACATCGCCAATTGCGTAATATCCTGGGATGTTGGTTTGGTAATAATTGTTGACCAATATTTTATCCCTGTCCACAGCAATCCCGACATCTTCCAGACCAATATTCTCGATATTGGATTTGATGCCGACCGCTGACAGAATAATATCTGCTTCCAATGTTTCTTCACCTTTGGAAGTTTTTACGGTTGCAACCACACCTTTTCCTGAAGTGTCGACTTTGGTGACTTCAGAAGACGTCATCACTTTGATGCCACTTTTCTTGAAGGATTTTTCCAATTGTTTAGAGATATCATCGTCTTCGACAGGTACCACATTTGGAAGGAATTCAACCACTGTAACGTCTGTTCCCATGGCGTTATAAAAGTAAGCAAACTCAACGCCGATAGCTCCTGAACCAACGACAATCAATTTCTTTGGTTGTTCTTTAAGGCTCATGGCCTCCCTGTAGCCGATCACTTTTTTACCATCCTGTTTAAGGCTTGGCAATTCACGAGAACGTGAACCTGTAGCAATGATTATATGGTCTGCACTAAATTCCGTGCCATCCACCTCAATTTTTTTTCCTGATTTCAGTTTTCCAAAACCGTTGATGACGTCAATTTTATTTTTTTTCATAAGGAACTGAACACCTTTGCTCATGCCATCCGCAACGCCACGGCTTCTTTTTATCACAGCTCCAAAATCTTTATCGTATTCCTTTACATAAAGTCCGTAATCTTCAGCATGTTTAAGGTATTCGAATACTTGAGCTGATTTCAATAGAGCTTTGGTTGGGATACAGCCCCAATTAAGACAGACGCCTCCCAAACTTTCTTTTTCAATGATTGCAGTTTTGAATCCTAATTGTGAGGCTCTGATTGCGGTTACGTAGCCACCAGGACCACTTCCTAGAACAATAATATCGTATTTACTCATGAGAAATTTTTAATCTTAATTAGAAGTTACGAAGTTACAAAAACAAAATTTCAAATCACAAATTAGGGAATCCAAATGTAGAAATGCCATTTGATTAAATTAATTAAAATTGAATTCATTATCAAGTTCAATCTTGGATTTTGCCCCAAAATCAATTAATCAAAGAGTTGTTGCATTTGATATTACGCTTTTTCAATTAGATATTATTTGAATTTGTAATATAAAAAAAAGAGAACCTTTACATTCCCTTTCTTATTAATAGAAAAATAAAATTATGATTACACCTCTGTGCTTTCTTCCATGGTGTGGTAAACATTCTGAACATCATCATCCTCTTCTATCTTTTCCAGCAACTTTTCTACGTCTGCCGCCTGTTCAGGTGTCAAAGTCTTGGTGACTTGTGGGATGCGCTCAAAACCAGAAGACAAAATCTCAAATCCACGAGATTCCAACTCCGATTGTATCGCGCCAAAGCTCTCAAAAGGAGCGTATATCATGATGCCATCGTCATCTACAAACACTTCATCAATGCCAAAATCAATCAGTTCGAGTTCCAATTCTTCTGCATCGATACCTTCGGCAGGGATACGGAAATTGCAAGTATGGTCAAACATAAACACAACAGAACCAGAAGTGCCCAAACTTCCATCACATTTATTAAAATAACTACGGATATTGGCAACAGTGCGTGTATTGTTATCGGTAGCAGTCTCCACCAATATCGCAATACCATGAGCTGCGTAACCTTCAAATAAAACTTCCTTATAGTCGCCTTGGCTTTTATCGCTTGCTTTTTTGATGGCGCGCTCTACATTGTCCTTTGGCATGTTTACTGCCTTTGCGTTCTGGATAACCGCGCGCAAACGAGAATTGCTGGCCGGTTCTGGCCCGCCTTCTTTGACTGCCATAACAATGTCCTTACCAATACGGGTAAAGGCTTTGCTCATCGCTGACCAACGTTTCATTTTTCGTGCCTTTCTAAATTCAAAAGCTCTTCCCATTTCTAATTATTGTTTAATAGTTTATTGGTTTAATTAAGTAAACTCTCTATCGATTCACCGATTGAAAAGTGACACGATTCAACAAACTTGCCAGGCAAAGTTATAAAAATCAATCAATCATTAAGAATGTGTTTGGACAAAAAGTTTTCCTACTAGGGATATTCAATGTTGACGATTTTAAATCGGGTTTTGTTAAATACATAAATAATAAATAATTGAATGGCAATAACGTAAACAGGGATGTTTGGTAATTATCAATTGGTGGTTTTTGAGTTTAGTAAATCTTGTAAAATAGTATAAGCTTCTTCAATGTAAATATCGTTGGCAATGTCATCTAGAATCAATTCATTCATCTTCATATCATCTTGATTGTATTGTAAAATTTCATCTGTTGATGTTGTGTTTTTAACAAATAAACTGGTTGTTTGTTCTTCAAATTCCGCATAGAAATCACGCCATAAATTGTTGTAACCATTAAGATCGTTATAGATATTGTCTAAGGTTAGAGGATATTCCGACGTTTTATTGATGTAATCGTTCAATACTATGGAATTGATATTTTTGATTGCTTTGAAACTGGTATTATTATCGATACGTTTGACGCTATTGCCCATAATTAGTTGCAAGGGCATCGGTTTGAAAGGATGGTATTTCATTGTACTTTCCACCGAATCGTTGCTCAGGGCAAATCGGTCATAACGTTCACTGGTTTTAAAATTGTCATATAATGAGGGAAGCACCACATCTGGAATGACACCTATTGACTGATGGCTCAAACCTGTAATACGATAGAATTTTTCAACGGTAATCTTTGAAAAACCTAAATCTTCTGTTTGGCTTAAAGGCAAGATGACCTGAGCACTTGATTTGCCGTGACTTGGAGAACCCACAATAATGGCCCTACTATAATCTTGCATCACGCTTGCAAAAAATTCAGAAGCAGAGGCACTGTAATTATTGATAAGCACCACAACGGGTTTTATAAAAAGTGACCCTCTGTTCATATCACGAACGGTATAGGTTTCACCGCCTTGATATTTGATGATGGACAATGGACCTCTATCGATGAACATGCCACTGAGTTCTGCCGCTTCTTTCATGGAACCACCTCCGTTGAAACGTAAATCGATCACCAGACCTTTGATGTTTTCCTGATTGAGTTTATAGAGTTCCTTGGCAAAATCGTTCGCCACACCCAATCCGTTAGGTGATTCAAGATCGGTATAAAAACTTGGAACTTTGATATAACCTATGTCATGCGTGTTTTGTAAAACATAACCTCTAATGGAGTTATCCTCAACTTTGGTAAACGTTTTTGTAAGTTCGATATCTTGAATGTTTCCGTTTGATTTTTTTAGTTTAAAAGTTATGGTGTGATGCTTCTCGTCATTGATAAACGACAAGATTTCGTCATTGGACACACAATAAGTTTCAAGAATGTCAGAGCCACTTTCGAGGGACTTGACCACATCGGACTCTTCAAAATTTCCATTATTAAAAGCGGCGCCTCCAGGAACTATATAAGTAATAATAATTTCGCCTTCATTGGTTTTGCTTGTGATAAGGCCAAATGAAAGTTGGTTATTGGAAAGGCTGCTTTCAAATTCAGTTTTTTCAGAATCGTTGAAATACGAGGAATTGGGGTCTTCATAATTCAAAAGTGCATTCAAAAAAAGTTCCTTTACATAGGTATTTGAATTACCGCTTTGATGTAAAGTCTCCGTTAATGAACAGAGTTGGTTTTCTATTATTTTTGGTTTTAAAATTGCCTCCCGCTCCTGAAAATTGGTTTTGACATTGTCATAAATTGAGTCTTCTTCTATTAATTTTGAGAGGATTAGATAGCGTATGCGTTTGTTCCAATATCGTACGATCTGAGCATCATTCTTAAAATAATCCCGCTCATCAGTGGGCGTAAAATATAATGTATCCTTCCCTGAGTAATCAAAGGATTGATCCTTTAGAGTTGCAACTATTTGTTTTGATGTCTCAATCCGTTTTTTTATTGTATCGGCATACTTGTTTATAAAATCGCAAGAATTTGAAACCAAATAATCATCAATTTTGTAAGTATCCAATTTAAAGGCATCAATATCACTCTGCTTCAAAAATCGTTTGTCCCCATCCAATTGGTTTATGAATAAGTCAAAAACGCCTTTGGATAAACTGTCGTTAACAGGTTTTGGACTGTAGTGCGATGTGTTGATAAGAGTTTGTAAAGCAGTCAGTTGCTTACAAAAAACAAGGTCGTTTTGACCCTGTATACTTGAAAGCTGAAAGAAGAAAATGAATATCAATAACCGAATTACCATCTACCTATAAATAGTTTGGTAATGTAGAAAAATATATTTTTTAAAACTAAAAAAAATAATTATTCTTGAACTTCTACAATTGCTTCAATGGCTTCTGCCAATTTGAAATCTTTTTCGGTGACACCTTTGGCGCTGTGTGTCGATAGGGAAATGGTCAGCACATTATAGACGTTGGTCCAGTCGGGATGATGATTTTGCGCCTCACACTCAAAAGCAATACGGCTCATGGCACTAAAGCAATCCTTGAAATTGTCAAATTCAAACTCTGCGTGGAGCGCATCTTCGTAATAGTCCCAGTCTGGAAAATGAATTAATTTTTTCTCAATGGTGTCTTTGTCTAACTTTTTCATGGATTATAATTTAGGTTGATTAAAGTTAACCAAATTTTGCTTTTAATTTCAAATTTATCTTTAAAGTTATAAATACTTAAGGCGAATTAATTTTTAAATGTCAAAAGTTATAACTGGTTCATTGCTTTTAAACTAATATTTTAGTTATATGACTAACTTTAAATACTTCAAATTCTAATTGAATCACACTTCCAATTCCTTCAACACTTCGTGACTTGTTATTTGAAGGTGTTTGGGCAGTTTGTTGGCTTTGGGCATAACGGCCAGATATCGATCTTCGTTGGTGGTGTAGACATGCTTAAATTGAACTTTTGCTGGCGAGATGATAGCAGCCATTTCCTTGATGAAATCATCATGATGCACCAAATCCGTACTGCCCAAATGAAATACGCCAAACTTGTTGCGATTGATCATGTAATGGATTTGTTGTGTTACCTTAAAATCGGTCGTGACGTTCATGATAAGATTGGGAAAGATTTCGATTGCTGTTTTTTCTAGAATGTGTTGTTTAAGTTCCTTGATCCGTGGGGATTGTGCTCCAAATACCATCGGTAGCCTTATGATCATACTTTGTTGCTTAGATAAGCGTAGCAACATATTCTCAATCTTTATTTTGAAATGGCCATAGATACTTTCGCTCAAGGTTTTATCATCCTCATAACTGGGATATTTGCTGTAAGCATCAAAGACGTTGGCGGAGGACAGAAAAATTATTTTGCAATCCTTCCCCATCAAATATTCTGTGATGTGATGATGTGCCATGGTCTGTGCATGAAAATCGCCCCTAAGTGAAGAAATGATAATGGATGGTTTAACTACGTTCAATATTTCAAACACATCATCCTCTTCCACATTATATTGAAAAAAATGATTGTTTTTTTCGAGTGCAGCATTGGGTTTGGAATAAGTGCCGAAAGTCTGGAAATAGGAGCAGAGCTCTTTATACAGAGCGTTGCCAAGAAATCCACTAGCTCCAAGAATTAGAATTCTATGTTTGTTTTCGGGAGTTAACATATAGGAATCAAAGTAGGTATAATTTTAGAAAATTGAAAGTTTGGGTTTTGTTGTGAATTGTTCCAAAGCCTGCATTCCCATAAATGAGTTTCATTTTTCATTCCAACCACGAGACAATACTGTATTGGTAAATTGATTTGTGTGTAAGTCAATAATGCCACAAACAATTGTAAATGCCAAACTGTGTGTGCATCGATATTTGATAATTCCGCAATGTTCGACGCCTCCCAGCCTATATTAACTTCATATTTTAAGTTCGCATGAATGTCGTCAAGTACATTTTGGAAGTCTATCATTCATCAGGCTTTATAAAAAGGTAATTTGACCACCGTCGCCGGAATGGCGTTTTTGCGTATTTGAATATGTATCTTGCTTCCAATTTCCGACAGTATTGTTGGCACATAACCCAAACCAATTCCTTTGTTCAACATTGGCGACATGGTGCCGGATGTGACTACGCCAATAGTTTTGCCGTTGTCATCGACAATGTCATAGCCATGACGGGGAATGCCTCTTTCGTCCAACTCAAAGGCCACCAATTTGCGTTCTGGGCCATGTTCCTTTTCAGCCTTTAAAGCTTCAGAATTAGTAAAATCTTTAGTAAATTTTGTGACCCAACCAAGACCAGCTTCAATAGGAGAAGTGGTATCATCGATATCATTTCCATATAGACAATATCCCATTTCCAAGCGCAAGGTATCACGAGCCGCCAAACCTATT
>JBGTDZ010000237.1:0-6939 GCA_041748055.1 Aquaticitalea sp. | reverse complement strand
AGATACTGAATAATAAGCTCTGCTGCTATTTGAGCACTTCGTATCGCCATACTCATTCCATTGCCACATAAGGGATGAATCATTCCAGCAGAATCCCCACACATAATGATATGAGATTCAACAGGCAATTTCCTTTCAAAGTAAATTTGACTTATGGTCAAAGGTGTTTCAAAAACAGGATTCGTGTTTTCGAAAATAGACTTTAAAAAAGAATTTTTATAAACCACTTTTTGCTGGAATTCTTCTATATCCTTGAATTTTTTGAACGCTTCAAAATCTGTAATGTAACAGAGGTTGATGCTGTCATCTTCAACTTTTGAAACGCCACAATAGCCGCCTTCAAAATTGTGCAACGCCACAACATCTTCAGGGAAATTTCCTTTGACGTGGGTTTTTACTGCCAAATAGGGTGATTTGTTTTTGATGAAATGTCTATCCAGTTTAACATCGAGTGCCGTTCTTTTGCCAAATGAACCAATGACAATTTTTGATTGAACAACTGGATTTGATTTTGTCAGGACCTTAAATTCATCATTTAAAAATTGCACATCAACCACTGTATCCTGCATTATCACAACACCTAATTCACGAGCTTTTAAAAATAGCGAATAATCCAAGGCATATCGGCTGATTCCAAAACCACCCAATTGCAAATTGGTGCATATCAGATTATTCTTGGGAGTGGATATTTCTAGTTTTGAGATTTTTTTTGCTCCCAGTTCAAATACATCAATTCCTAAATAATCTAGATAAGGCAAAACTTCATTGGAAATATACTCACCACAAACCTTGTGCTTTGGATATTCGTTTTTCTCTATAAGCAAAACTTCAAAATCGTGCTTTCGAAGATGGATTGCTGCAGACAAACCGGCCAATCCACCGCCAATAATGACAACATCAAAAGATTTTGGATTTAAATTCAAAAGGAATACTCTTTAGCAATCAATTTTTACTAAAGGTAGTCGGAATTAAATACAAATAAAACTGCATTTGCAAATAATTATATCACATCTACGATTTTAAATCTCTGGTTTTTATAAACGATTTCATCACCTGTAGCTTTTCCCATTAACAACAACCCAATTGGTGTATTAGGGGAAATCGCAAAAATCGATTGAGACTCAACCTGCAATAGACCTGCACTTATAGCTAAAAAATAATTGGCTCGGGATGTATAAACCAATGAGCCCAAACCTACGGAATCGGAAGTGGAATGGCTGTCTATTTTAAAAAGGGATTCTTTTAATTTTTCAATTTCTGCCAATTGATGTCCTGTTTTTTCTCGTTCCAGTTGCAACATCGCTCGTCCTGTTTCATGCTTATCGCCAGCACTACTTTTGGTTTCAGATGTCAAAGATTCTTGAATTTCCTTGATCTGATTCTGGATGTTCAAAAAGCGCTCTTCCACAAAATCATGACACAATTGGTATAACCGTTGTTTGATTTCCAAACTATTTTTCTTTGGGCTTGTCATAAATCAACTTTCCGCCATGATACCCCATTTGTCTTACAACCCAGGCTTTACGCCGGGCAATGTAGGAAGTTGCAGGATTGGCTCTGTATTTTCTTGGATTTGGAAGGATAACAGCTATGGCAGCAGCCTGACTTTTATTGAGTTTTATGGCGGATTTTTTGAACCAATGCTGTGAAGCGGCCTCGGCGCCATAAATACCATTGCCCATCTCAATGCTATTGAGATACACCTCCATGATGCGCTCTTTTGACCAAATCAACTCAATCAGAAACGTGACATAAGTTTCCAATCCTTTACGCACCCAACTACGGCCAGGCCACAGGAATACATTTTTTGCGGTTTGCTGACTGATGGTACTTGCTCCCCTTGTTTTTTTGCCTTTCTTGTTGGAAGCCATAGCCTTTTCAATGGCTCCCATATCAAAACCGTTGTGTTTCAGAAAGTTTTGGTCTTCGGTACAGACGACGGCCAATTCCAAATAATTTGAAATTTCATCTATCGAAACCCAATCGTGTTTCCAAACTACAGGTTTGTCATCCTGCCATTGTTCAAAACTGCGAATCGCCATTAAAGGGGTCGCTGGCACTGGGACCCATTTAAAGATAATGACAGCAATAATGGGAATCGCCAAGAACCATAAGACTGCTTTTAAAAGAAATTTGAATATTTTTTTTATCATCTATTATTCAATTTTTAAAACCTATAAGTCCTAAAGCATCGGGATTGAAGCCCTTGCATGTCCATACAATCATCAATCAATTAATTGTGCCAATTCTTTTCCGACCAAACTGCCTATGGCGATTCCCATTCCTCCCAATCTCACACCACAAAAAACATTATTGGATATCTGTTTTACAATGGGTTTCTTTTGACTCCCAACACCCATAATCCCACTCCAGCGATACTCAATCTCAAATGGTGTGTATGGTAAAATATTTGTTTTGAGCAATGCTTCCAGTTTATTTTGAATCAATTCTGTTTCAATCATTTCTGTGGTTTCTTCGCCTATGAAATCGAGATTGCGTCCACCACCAAATAATATTCGGTCGTCAATATTACGAAAATAATAGTACCCTTTATCGAGATGGAAAGTTCCTTTTATATGAAGGTTTTTAATCGGTTTTGTTATCAATACCTGGGCCCTTGCTGGTTTGACTTCTTCATCCATCAAGTGCCTGGCAAAACCGTTGGTTGCTATCAATAGTTTATGGGTTTTGAATTCGAACTGATTTGTTGTGATTTGGACTGACTCATTTGCTTCCTGAAAACTTTCAACAGAAACAGAATTAAGAATCTTGATGCCTTTGCTAAGAACCAACGATGTCAAGGCCAACATCATTTTCCCAGTATCAATTTGACCTTCAAATTTGTTGAAATTCAATTGTTCTTGAATATGCTCAAACTTGAAGGAATTGTTCTTGAATGAAAAAACAGTGTCCTTAAACAGCGGGAACAATAGTGAATTGATATCGTTTTGCTTTGATAGACATGTTTCATAAAGCTCATTATCAGCGTTTGTGAACAACTCATAACCACCCAATTGCTGATATGCTATTGCCTTGTCAGAAAGTGTTTGCCTTAATAACGACAAGCCATCCAAACGTTTCTTGACTAAGCTGAAGACTTCTTCCTCGGTATGCGAATTTAAGTCATCAATGATTTCGCTCAAGCTTCCAAAACAGGCAAATCCTGCGTTTTTAGTACTTGCCCCTTGTGGAAGCATCCCACGTTCCAATATCAATATAGTTGCCTTTGGAAACTGTTGTTTTAATTGGAGCGCACAATTAAGCCCAACGATGCCGCTGCCAATGATGGTGTAATCGACATCGGTTAAATAAGATTTTATTTCCCAATAGGATAGATTCATTGGTGGTTGGTTGGTGGGTAAAATTAGTGTTTTCGTGTTAAGGATGGAAGCGGCATCCTTTTATTTTTTTTAAAATAAAAGATATAGCGGACAGCCTGACGCTTGCTTTTCGGGAAAAAAGCAAGGGAACACCATAAAAAAACTTCGAAATTGCTTTCGAAGTTGATTTGTTATTCTTCTGGTGGGGCTTCCATTTTGAAGCTTTCCATGAATTTGGTGGTATAATTTCCGGCCAAATAATCCGGATGGTCCATAAGTTGTCTGTGGAATGGAATTGTGGTTTTGATGCCCTCGATGACGAATTCGTCGAGCGCACGCTTCATTTTATTAATGGCTTCTTCGCGGGTTTGTGCAGTAGTAATCAGCTTGGCAATCATGGAATCGTAATTTGGCGGAATGGTATAGCCAGCATACACATGCGTGTCCAGACGCACGCCATGGCCACCTGGCGCATGAAGTGTCGTGATTTTTCCCGGTGATGGCCTGAAATCGTTGTATGGGTCTTCTGCATTGATACGACATTCGATGGAATGTAGGTTTGGCGTATAGTTTTTACCCGAAATTGGAACTCCGGCTGCGACCAAAATCTGCTCTCGAATCAAGTCAAAATCTATAACCTGTTCGGTAATGGGGTGCTCTACCTGGATGCGTGTGTTCATCTCCATAAAGAAGAAATTGCGATGCTTGTCTACCAAAAATTCGATGGTGCCCGCACCTTCATACTTTATATACTCTGAAGCCTTCACGGCTGCCAACCCCATTTTGTCGCGAAGTTCGTCGGTCATGAATGGTGAAGGCGTTTCTTCTGTCAATTTCTGATGGCGACGTTGTATGGAACAATCGCGTTCTGACAAATGGCAGGCTCTCCCTGTCGAATCGCCAACAATCTGTATTTCTATATGCCGTGGTTCTTCGATAAGCTTTTCCATGTACATATCATCATTGCCAAAGGCCGCCTTTGATTCTTGGCGTGCGGAATCCCATGCTTCTTTTAAATTCTCAGCCTTCCATACAGCACGCATGCCCTTACCGCCTCCTCCTGCTGTGGCTTTTAACATGACTGGATACCCTGTCTCCTTGGCTGTTTTTTCACAATCTTCAAAACTGGCAATAATACCATCACTACCAGGGACGCAAGGTACACCGGCTTCTTTCATGGTTGCCTTTGCAGTGGCCTTATCGCCCATTCTTGAAATCATGTCTGGAGAAGCTCCTATGAATTTGATGCCATGTTCTTCACAAATTTTGGAAAACTTTGCGTTTTCTGACAAGAAGCCATATCCAGGGTGAATGGCATCTGCATTGGTAATTTCAGCAGCAGAAATGATATTGGACATTTTGAGATAAGACGCACTACTTGGTGGCGGCCCTATACAAACTGCCTCATCAGCGAACTTAACGTGCAAACTATCGGCATCTGCGGTGGAATAAACTGCAACGGTTTTGATGCCCATCTCCTTACAAGTTCTGATGACTCTAAGTGCAATTTCTCCTCTATTGGCTATTAATATTTTTTTAAACATACCTTTTAGTTTAAGAGTTTATGGTTTATAAGTATCCAGTTTAGTCAAAAAGCTACCAAACTTCAAACTTCTAAACTTCTAAACTATAAATTATGATGGATCTACTAAAAATAAAGGTTGGTCGTATTCCACCGGAGAGGAGTCATCGACTAAAATTTTCACAACTTTACCTGAAATTTCAGATTCAATTTCGTTGAATAATTTCATTGCCTCAATCACACATAACACATCGCCTTCTTTGATTGTCTTTCCCACTTCTACAAATACGGGTTTGTCTGGAGAAGACTTACGATAAAACGTACCAATGATTGGTGATTTGATGGTGACATATTTAGAATTGTCATCTGCTACTGTAACGTTTGCCGTTGGAGCCTGCACCGGCGTTGTTGCTTGCGGCTGTTGAGTTACAGGAGCGTTCATAGGCATCTGCTGGACGTAGGTCATTGCTTCCCCTTTATCGTCACCACCAGTTCTAATGGTGATTTTGATATCGTCCATTTCCAGTTTAACCTCACTTGCACCGGATTTGGCTACAAATTTGATGAGGTTTTGAATTTCTTTTATATCCATAATTGCTGAATTTTAATTCTTTTATTTGTTAGTTAGTTAGTTAGTTAGGAATTATAGGCCCATGTTAAATAAACTGCGCCCCAGGTAAAACCACCTCCAAAAGCCGCAAAAACCAGTTTATCGCCTTTTTTTAGTTGGGATTCATAATCATGTAATAATAATGGTAAGGTGGCAGAAGTCGTGTTTCCATATTTGTGGATATTGATCATTACCTTAGACTCGTCGATTTCAATTCTGTTTGCGGTCGCTTCCACGATTCGTCTATTGGCTTGATGTGCCACAAGCCAATCAATATCATCTGTATGCAAATTGTTTCGCTCCAATATTTTTACCGTGACATCCGCCATATTGAAAATAGCGTTTTTAAAGACTGTTTTTCCTTCTTGAAATATATAGTGCTTGCCTTCTGCAACTGCTTCTGGTGTTGAAGGATATGAAGACCCGCCATACGTAGCTTGTAAAAACTCCCTGCCACTTCCGTCACTTCTCAACAATTCATCATGTAGACCAAGGCCTTCTGTATTAGGTTCAAATAATGCGGCACCTGCTCCGTCACCAAAAATGATACAGGTTGCCCTATCTTTATAATTAATCATTGACGAATTTTTGTCAGCCCCTATCAACAAGACTTTTTTGTATTTCCCTGAAACGATGTAACTAGAAGCAACGGACATTCCATAAAGAAAACTTGAGCAAGCAGCTTCCAAATCGAATGAAAATGCATTGCTCGCTCCAATCTGCGTTGCCGTATATGCTGAAGTTGATGCCGCTTTCATATCGGGGGTTGCAGTTGCAACAATGACCAAATCAATTTCTTTTGGATCTATACCCGCTTTATCTATTAGATTTTGTGCTGCTTGGATGGCTAAATATGAAGTCCCTTTGCCGTCTTCTTTAAGTATTCTTCGCTCTTTAATGCCTGTTCTCGAGGTAATCCATTCGTCATTTGTTTCTACTAATGTTTCCAAAATTTGATTGGTTAATACATATTCTGGCACGTATCCTCCAATGGCAGTAATTGCAGCAGTGATTTTACTCATTATAGTGTATTAGAATGTCCCAAAAATGGACAAAAATTCGAAAAAAAACGCCAATTATGATCAATTTACTAATTATTCGGTCAAATGTGGTGCAAATTAAGGTGTTTTTAAGACTTTCAAAAATTAATCATAAAAAAAACGCTCCGATGGAGCGTTTTTAATATATGCATGCATAATAGTTATGCTACGTTTGCTTCTTTTTCAGAATTGTCGATGAGCACTTGACCTCTATAATAAAGTTTCCCTTCGTGCCAATGAGCTCTGTGGAATAAGTGCGCTTCTCCTGTAGTAGGACACGTAGCGATTGTAGGGGCAACAGCCTTATAATGTGTTCTTCTCTTATCTCTTCTGGTTTTGGAAATCTTTCTTTTAGGATGTGCCATTGTATGTTTTATTTATCCGTTAATAGTTTTTTTAATGTATTCCATCGAGGATCTGTTTCCTCTATATTTTCTTTATCTTCAA
>JBGTDZ010000236.1:0-2506 GCA_041748055.1 Aquaticitalea sp. | reverse complement strand
AATAAAACCAAAATACAATGGAAAATTTAAATAGAAAGAGAGTAGCTATTTTAGCTACAAACGGATTTGAAGAAAGTGAATTGAGAGAACCTAAAAAAGCCCTTGAAGAAGCTGGGGCATATGTAGATATCGTTTCCGATGAATCGGGTGAGATAAAATCATGGACTGATGGCAATTGGGGTAAAAGTTACAAAGTAAACAAAACATTGAATCAAGTTAACCAATCCGACTACCACGCGCTGATGCTTCCAGGAGGGGTGATCAATCCTGATAAGCTAAGGATAAACAAAACGGCGATAAGCTTTATTAAATCGTTTTTTGAAAACCATAAACCTGTTGGGGCTATTTGCCATGCACCATGGTTGCTGGCGGAAGCAGACGTGTTGAAAGGTAGAAAAATCACTTCGTTTGGAAGCATTAAAACCGATATGGAGAATGCAGGTGCCAATTGGGTAGATGAGGAAGTAGTCGTTGACGCAGGTTTGGTAACGAGCAGAAGTCCTAAAGACTTGCCAGCGTTTAACAAAAAGTTGGTAGAGGAAGTTTATGAAGGTAAACATGAAGAGCAAACTGCGTAATGATTTAGAAACTAGAAATTAGAAGCTAGAAGTTAGATTATTATAACAGAAGCCAAATTCCAAGCTTAGGAATTTGGCTTTTTTTATGAAATTGATTTTAAGATGGGCCCATCTTTATTTTAATGGACATTTTCAAATATGAAAAAAACAAATAGCTTTCTTATTACTTTTTACAACTCATCCTAAAAAATCCACATTTCAGTAAATCACATTTCGCAAAGAAATATTGCCTATGGATATTTGTTTCAAATTAAAACAATAATTCTTATGAAACACTTTATCATCATTGCAACACTGTTAATTTCGGCTGCCACAATTGCTCAGACCAATTATGAAAAAGGCATGCAAAAAGCTTTCGGTCTTTGGGAAGAAAACAAATGGGCAGAAGCCGAACAGATGTTCGAGCGCATCGCAGCCGCTGAACCTAACGAATGGCTCCCAAATTACTTCATTGCCCAAATGAACAGTCTTAAAACTTGGGAAGAAAAAGACCCACAAAAAGTCAAGGCGCAACTGGACAAAGCGCAAGAATATCTCAACTCAGCCATGGGTTTGGAAAAGGATAATGCGGATCTTCTGGTGATGCAAGCTCAAGTCTTTACGAATTGGATTGCCTTTGACGGAATGACCTACGGAATGAAATATTCAGCCAAGGTCAATGAGCTTTATAACAAAGCATTTAAATTGGCGCCAGAAAACCCGATGGTGGTTTTAGGAAGGGCAGAATGGAACATAGGCAGTGCCAAGTATTTTGGACAGGATACCAAACCGTTCTGCAAGGATGTGGAAAAAGCAATCGAACTTTTTGCTAACTTTAAACCTGAAACGCCATTTCATCCAAATTGGGGAAAAAAACATGCTACAGAGGTTTTGGCTTCATGCAAAGAATAACTAACTAAGCAATCATATTTTATGTTCAAATCCATGAAAAATCTGTATCTCACTTTCTTTATTGGGAGTGCGGTTTATTTGATAGGAAATCTTCTTTCAGGCGGATTTGATTATAACACGTTCAATGATTTCTTGATAGATTTTGGATTTTACCAACTCTATGGTTTCCTTTTGGGGTATTCCAATTATTTTTATTTCGACTATCTAGAAAAGCTCAATTGGAAAAAGGAAGAAGGTTACAAACGCATTATAATTGGAATTTTAGGTTCTGCAGTTGTGACCATGATAGGATTGTTCATTCTCAACGGATTTCAATATATCTTCTATCGACAAATTTCATGGGTAGATTTTTTACATGGTCAGCGTTGGGGACAATATAGTTTTGGACTTTGGATTACCTTGACAATTGTTATCATATTTCATTTTATTTATTTCTATAATCGATACCAACAGAACAAGGTCAAGGAACAGAAAGTCATTGCAGGAACGGCAAACGCTAGGTTTGATGCTTTAAAAAATCAGCTAGATCCACATTTTTTGTTCAATAGCCTAAATGTACTGACGAGTCTTATTGAGGAAAATCCAGAAAATGCACAAAAGTTCACAACATCACTTTCAAAAGTATATCGATATGTTCTAGAACAAAAAAATAAGGACTTGGTTACCGTGGATGAAGAATTGGATTTCGCCAGAACCTACATGACCTTGTTGAAAATGCGCTTTGAGGACAGTATCATTTTTGATATTCCGGAAAGTGCTTCCAATCAAGAATGTAAGGTGGTGCCATTATCATTACAGCTGTTATTGGAAAATGCGGTAAAACATAATATGGTCACAACCAGCAAACCTTTGCACATTAAAATTTATGAAACAGATGGAATGCTTGTGGTCGAAAATAATTTGCAACAAAAACAAATGGTCAAAAGCAGTAGTGGCGTTGGATTGGAAAACATCAAACAACGCTATGAACTATTAACCAAAAAAAAAGTAAGTATCAACCAACATGCAGAAAGTTTTGCGGTCGCAATACCAATGCT
>JBGTDZ010000235.1:0-9876 GCA_041748055.1 Aquaticitalea sp. | reverse complement strand
CGAAAAAGGAGAACCAACGCCAATATTGTATGGATCAACTAGAACGATATATAGAAGGTCAAGGTCCGCATGTATTGGGATGGAGGAATGTACCCGTGGATGCTTCTGTAATTGGGAAGGTTGCTGCTGAGACTGAACCGTTTGTAAAACAAATGTTCATTGGTAAATCAGATAAAAACCAAACTGATTTTGATTTCAATTTAAAACTTTTTACTGGCCGTAAACAGGCAGAACATCATATTTATAGTTCCAAATTGTCCGAAAGCGCGCGTTTCTATTTGCCAAGTCTTTCTGCAAAGATTATCATTTTTAAAGGCTTGCTAATTCCAGAAGACATCAAACTTTATTATAAGGATTTACAAGACCCGTCGTTAGTGACACGATTGGCCTTGGTACATCAGCGATTTTCTACGAATACCTTCCCAACTTGGGATTTGGCACAGCCGTTTCGATATATGTGCCATAATGGAGAGATCAATACCCTGAGGGGGAATGTATCAAGAACATTGTCTCGGCAGGAATTAATGGAGAGCGACTGGTTTGGGAAGGATATCAAAAGTCTTTTCCCAATCATTCTCCCGGGCAAATCAGACTCTGCACAAATGGACATGCTTGTAGAACTATTGCTCATGACGGGTCGTTCACTTCCAGAAGTCATGATGATGCTGATACCAGAAGCATGGGAGAAAAACCCGGAGATGTCTGAATCCAAAAAGGCATTTTATGAGTATAATTCCTGCATTATGGAGCCGTGGGATGGGCCTGCATCAATTCCTTTTACGGATGGGAATTATATTGGGGCCCTTTTAGACAGAAATGGATTGCGGCCATCTCGCTACACGGTTACAAAAGATGGTTTTGTAATTATGTCTTCAGAAACTGGCGTGATCGATATAGATCCAAAAAATGTGGAACGTCACGGTAGATTGGAACCTGGCAAGATGTTTTTAGTAGACATGAATCAAGGGCGCATCATCAACGATGAAGAAATCAAGGATGCAATTGTTTCCAAATATCCATATAAACAATGGTTGGATAAGAATTTGGTGCATTTGGCAGATATTCCTGCTAAAAAAGGCCCGATAAAACATAAGGAAGACCCATTGGAAAAACGTCAGATTGTTTTTGGATATACCGAAGAAGATTTAAGTGTGCTCATTCAACCGATGGCACAATCTGGTAAGGAACCCATTGGTTCTATGGGAAATGACGCCCCGATTGCTGTATTATCAGAAAAACCACAATTGATCTATAATTATTTTAAACAATTGTTCGCTCAAGTTACCAATCCGCCTTTGGATGGCATTCGTGAAAAATTGATTACAGATATTAGTTTGACATTAGGTAGTGACACCAATATTTTTAAGATAAACGAAGACCAATGTCGAAAATTGAAAATTCAAAATCCAGTGATTTCAAAACACGATTTGGATAAAATCAAAAATTACACTCAGAATCCTGATTTTGTGGTCACCACGATTTCAATTTTATATGAAGTTGATAAAGGATTGAATGAATTGGAACGTGCTCTTATCAATTTAGTGAAACAAGCTTCCAAAGCGATTGACGAAGGAGGAAACATCATTGTATTGTCAGATAGAGGTGTCAATAAAAAATGCGCACCGATTCCTGCATTGTTAGCCTGCTCATACGTCAACCATGAATTGTATAAAATAGGCAAACGTGCCAAGGTCAGCATCATTATTGAATCGGCCGAGCCTCGCGAAGTTCATCATTTTGCATTGCTTTTTGGCTTTGGAGCCAGTGCCATCAATCCCTATATCGT
The DNA here is from genome assembly GCA_041748055.1 of Aquaticitalea sp. Taxonomy (GTDB): domain Bacteria; phylum Bacteroidota; class Bacteroidia; order Flavobacteriales; family Flavobacteriaceae; genus JBPOFM01. The sequence continues at coordinate 8,090 of JBGTDZ010000235.1, read as the reverse complement.
CAATGAAATTGTTCAAAAACAGGTAAATGACAACGAAGTGCAAGGGATGGATTATATTCATGCCATTCGAAATTACAACAGGGCTATAGGAATGGGTATTTTGAAGGTGATGAATAAGATTGGCATTTCAACCCTTAATTCCTATCGCGGTTCGCAGTTATTTGAATGTATTGGATTGAACACTAAAATAGTGAATGACTATTTTCCAAACACCATTACAAGAATCCAGGGAATCGGGTTGCGAGAGATTGAAAAGGAAATATCCAAACGGCATCATAAGGCTTATTTTGAAAAGTCAGTGGATGCGGATTTAGGTCTGGAATTTGGAGGCGATTATAAATGGCGTCGCAATGGGGAGAAGCATGCTTTTAATCCGTTGACGATTGCTAAATTACAGGAATCTGTTAGGAACAACAAGCATGCAACGTTTGAAGAATATTCCGAATTGGTCAATGATCAATCTAAGCAATTGATGACCATAAGAGGTCTATTTGAATTTACCAATTATGACCCAATTCCTTTGGAAGAAGTCGAACCTTGGACGGAAATTGTGAAACGTTTTAAAACCGGTGCCATGTCTTATGGCTCGATTAGCAAAGAAGCCCATGAAAATCTGGCGATAGCCATGAATCGGATTGGTGGTAAAAGTAATTCGGGTGAAGGAGGTGAAGATGAAGAGCGTTTTTACAAAGATTCTAATGGCGATTGGAAAAATTCCGCTATCAAACAGGTGGCTTCCGGTCGCTTTGGGGTGACTTCCAATTATCTTACGAACGCTTCGGAAATCCAAATAAAAATGGCCCAAGGCGCTAAGCCGGGAGAAGGCGGCCAGTTGCCAGGCCCGAAAGTCAATCGTGAAATTGCCAAAACAAGAAATTCCACGCCGTATGTGGGACTTATTTCACCGCCGCCACATCACGATATTTATTCCATTGAAGATTTGTCACAACTGATATACGATTTAAAATCCGCCAATAGGGATGCGAGAATCAATGTGAAATTAGTCTCCGAAGTTGGTATTGGCACCGTTGCTGCCGGAGTTGCAAAAGCCAAAGGGGATGTCATATTAATTTCCGGTCATGACGGCGGAACTGGCGCTTCGCCATTGACCTCTTTAAAACATGCCGGGCTGCCGTGGGAATTGGGACTTGCAGAAGCACAGCAAACCCTGGTAATGAACAATCTGAGAAATCGCGTGGTTTTAGAATGCGACGGTCAATTGAAAACCGGTCGTGATGTCGCCATTGCATGCCTGTTGGGTGCTGAAGAATTTGGGTTTGCCACCGCGCCTTTGGTGGCCTCAGGATGCATTATGATGCGAGTGTGCCATTTGAATACTTGTCCTGTTGGAATTGCAACACAAAATCCCGAATTGCGTAAAAAATTTCAGGGAAAACCTGAACATGTGGTCAATTTTATGTACTTCGTAGCGCAAGAATTGCGAGAAATTATGGCCCAACTAGGTTTTAGGACAATCAATGACATGGTAGGACAGGTTCAAAAATTGAACCGAAACCATACCATAGATTTTTATAAGTCCAATGGTTTGGATTTATCCCCAATTCTGCACCAGGTTATAGTTCCGGAATCTACCAAACTATACAATACGGAAAAGCAAAATCACGATCTGGAAAAAGCTTTGGATTTTAAAATCATCCGTCAGGCCCATCCTGCGTTGTTCCGAAAAGAAAAAACTGTTTTGGAATCAAAGATAACCAATCGAGACCGTGCATTTGGTGCTATTTTGAGTAATGAAATCTCTAAAATCTACGGTTCGCAGGGACTTCCAGAAAACACATTAAAAATTAATTTTACAGGATCGGCCGGTCAAAGTTTTGGTGCCTTCGCTACAAGAGGATTGACCTTGATCATCAATGGCAACTCCAATGATTATCTGGGCAAAGGACTTTCTGGAGCAAAACTGGTTGTAAAAGTTCCAGATACTTCAACATTGGTTCCTGAGGAGAATGTAATCATAGGAAATGTGGCATTTTATGGCGCTACATCAGGAGAAGCTTATATCAACGGAAAAGCAGGCGAACGCTTTTGTGTTCGAAATTCTGGTGCAAGAGCTGTCGTTGAAGGCATAGGCGACCATGGTTGTGAATATATGACAGGAGGAAGAGCCGTCATTTTAGGTGAAGTGGGCAGAAATTTTGGCGCTGGGATGAGTGGAGGTATTGCTTATATATATGATGTCAATGGCACGTTTAAAAATCACTGCAATCTTGAAGGTTTGAATTTAGAACCAGTCATTGAAGCGGAAGATATTAAGGAACTAAAACATTTTGTTGAAAATCATTACAATGCAACTTTGAGTCCGTTGGCACAGCGACTTTTGGAAAACTGGCAAATTCAATTACCAAAATTCATTAAAGTATTGCCTGAAGAATATAAACAAGCACTTATCAGATTAGAACAGGAAAACCTTGTAAAGCAATAGGATTATGGGAAAGATCACGGGATTTTTAGAATATGAGCGGGTTGAGGAACCTTACGTCAAAGTTGAAAAACGCTTACAGAATTATAAGGAATTCTCCATTCCTTTGGAAGAAAAAAAATTAAAAGAACAAGGCGCACGATGTATGGATTGCGGCATCCCATTTTGTCACAGTGGCTGTCCGTTAGGCAACCTTATTCCGGATTTTAATGATAAAGTATATAAAGGACGATGGAAGGAAGCTGCCCAGATTTTGCATGCTACAAATAATTTTCCTGAGTTTACTGGCCGTTTGTGTCCTGCGCCTTGCGAGGAAGCTTGTGTTCTCGGCATCAATGAAGACCCGGTAACGATAGAAAATATCGAAAAAAATATTGCTGAAATCGCTTTTAAGGAAGGTTGGGTCAAAGCACACCCACCAAAATCCAGAACAGGTAAAAAAGTTGCGGTCATTGGCTCCGGACCTGCAGGACTGGCAGCCGCGCAACAATTGAACAGAGCTGGTCATCAAGTCACCGTATATGAAAGAGATGCCAAGGTAGGCGGTCTGTTACGCTACGGCATTCCTGATTTTAAGATGGAAAAACATATCATTGATAGACGCATCGCTATTTTGAAAGAAGAAGGAATTGAATTCAAAATCAATGCACACGTTGGTGAAAATATAAGTGTCGAAACCATAAAAGCCGATTTTGAGGCGGTCTTGCTTTCCGGAGGTGCGACCGTTAGAAGAGGTATCCCTATTAAAGGAAATCATTTAAAGGGGATTCATCAAGCGATGGATTTCTTAAAGTTGAACAATCAATATGTGGACAGTCTCATCGAATTTGAACAAGCCATTTCAGCAAAAAATAAAAAAGTCATTGTCATTGGCGGTGGTGATACAGGGTCCGATTGCATCGGGACAAGTAATCGTCACGGGGCAACATCCGTCACCAATTTTGAAATTTTAAGCAAACCATCCGAAGGACGTCCAGCACACCAACCATGGCCGTATTGGCCGATGCGATTGAAAACCACTTCGTCCCATAAAGAAGGCGTGGAGCGCTTTTTCAGTGTTTCGACAAAGGAATTTTTAGGGGATAAAAATGGAAATTTGACAGGATTAAAAACGGTCGAAGTCGAATGGATTTTTAAAGATAGTGAACGCCCAGAATTAAAGGAAGTTCCGAATACTGAAAAGTTGTGGGAATGTGATATGGTTTTATTGGCACTAGGTTTCACAGGAGCTGAAAAAACATTGGCTGATCAATTCGGACTGGAAATGGATTTTAGAACTAATATTAAGGCGACAACAAAAGATTATGCAACAAACGTTCCTGGAATATTTGTGGCAGGAGACATGCGTCGTGGCCAGTCATTGATTGTTTGGGCCATATCCGAAGGTCGCCAAGCAGCGCATCACTTGGATGTGTATTTAATGGGAAGTTCGAACTTGCCCTTGAAGGATGATAATGATTTGCCAAGGGTATAAATTGTCATTTTTATTAGGAATTCAAAGAATAAATTACCATATTTGAAAAACAAATGAGAAATACCAATTTAAATATCGTCTCTATTATTAGCATTGTGATTAACACACAATGAAAGGGAACGGTACACTAAATTTACAAGATATAGAAGCCTTCCACAACTGGAAGGCTTTTTTAATTTAGAAGGATAGTTTTATGAAAATGAATATTCAAGCAGTTATAGTTTTTGTCATTATTAACTCCACATGAGTTGATGCAGATAGCTGTTTTTAAAACCGAAAGCCTGTATCAAATAAGATTCAGGCTTTTTTATTACAAGAATTATTGATTTTGAACATCACATGAATTAAACTTTAAACCATTGAAAAACAATTGATTAAATAAAAAATATGAAAAGTGACTTTAATCCATCTCAAAGTAATTCAATCTTGAACGAAGCATAATAAATTATTTTAGAACCCTATAATTAAAAATAGTATGTATTATAACGAACACAGTGTCATTTATCACAACGGCAAATATCTTCATCCTGATGACTCAAACATTGGGTTATATGGCCAAACCCTGCATTATGGCAATGGGATTTTTGAAGGTATTAGAGCCTACAAAACCAATCAAGGAACAAAAATCTTTAAAGCTGAAGACCATTACATACGTTTTAAATATGGTGCCAAAGTCATGGGGATTCCATTTGATTTTTCGGTAGAAGAATTGGTGAACATTACCTATGAACTATTGAAAAAAAATAAATTTCAAGATGCCTATATCCGCCCGTTAATTACCACCGGTGCCGATATGAGCTTGAAAACATCGTCCGAATCCAATTTAACCATCCAATGTTGGGAATGGGGAAAATATATGGGAGACCGATTGCTTAAAGTGAGAACATCATCATTTGAGCGACCCAACCCAAAATCATGTTTTGTGGAAGCAAAGGTCACGGGGCATTATATCAATTCCGTGCTATCTACCAATGAGGCCAAAAATTCGGGATATGATGAGGCTTTGTTGCTCGATATGTTTGGGAATGTTGCGGAATGCTCTGGAGCCAATGTGTTCATGGAAAAAGATGGGAAACTATATACCCCTAAAAAAGGAAGTATTATGCCAGGCATTACTCGCTCTACAATTTTGGATATCTGCCAAGAAGAAGATATTCAAGTAGAAGAAAAGCACTTTAAGTTGGATGAATTAAAGCAAGCAGACAGTGCATTTTTTACCGGTACTGCTGCGGAGGTTGTAGGGTTAAAATCCTTGGACGATTACCAATTTCCTTTGGAATGGAGTCAATCATTAGGTCACAGATTGATGCATTTATACAAGCAGGAAGTACTGTGCGAACGCAAAAGAAAGCTCTCCAAAGCCGTATGAAAGAATTGAATAAATATAGCAAAACAGTTACACAAGACCCAACACAGCCTGCCGCACAAGCCATGTTGCATGCAATCGGGTTGACTACAGAAGATTTTTTTAAGCCAATGGTGGGGATAGCAAGTACTGGTTATGAAGGTAATCCATGCAATATGCACTTGAATGATTTGGCAATATTGGTAAAAGAAGGTACAAAAAATGAAGATATCGTCGGACTGATTTTCAATACGATTGGTGTAAGCGATGGCATTTCAATGGGAACGCCCGGCATGCGATATTCGTTGCCGTCACGTGATATCATTGCAGATTCGATGGAAACCGTTGTACAAGCGATGAGTTACGATGGATTGATAACGGTAGTTGGCTGTGATAAGAATATGCCCGGAGCGCTAATGGCGATGATCCGATTGGATCGTCCAAGTATATTGGTCTATGGCGGAACGATTGATTCTGGTTGTCACAATGGAAAAAAACTGGATGTAGTGTCTGCTTTTGAAGCCTGGGGAAGTAAAGTTGCTGGAACCATGGAAGAAGCCGAATTTCAAAGTATTGTGCAAAAAGCTTGCCCAGGAGCTGGTGCATGTGGAGGTATGTACACTGCCAATACAATGGCCTCAGCTATTGAAGCTTTGGGAATGACCTTGCCTTTTAATTCTTCAAATCCGGCATTAAGTGAAGCAAAGAAAGAAGAATCCATCAAAGCTGGGGAAGCGATGCGTTTATTGCTAGAAAAAGACATCAAGCCATCTGACATCATTACCAAAAAATCTTTGGAAAACGCCATCAGATTGGTATCCGTTCTTGGCGGTTCTACCAATGCTGTGTTGCATTTTTTAGCGATTGCAAGAGCGGCTCAAATTGATTTTACCTTGAAGGATTTTCAAAGAATAAGTGACAATACACCTTTTCTTGCCGATTTAAAACCAAGTGGAAAATACTTGATGGAAGATGTACATGCGGTTGGAGGTATCCCTGCTGTACTGAAATATCTATTGAAAAAAGGAATGCTGCATGGCGATTGTTTGACGGTCACAGGAAAAACCATTGCTGAAAATTTACTTGATGTAGCAGATTTGAAAGCAGGTCAAGATGTGATCAAATCCATAGAAAACCCGATTAAAATTTCAGGTCACTTGCGAATGCTTTATGGCAATTTGGCTCCGGAAGGTAGCGTCGCAAAAATCACTGGAAAAGAAGGCTTACAATTTGTAGGAAAAGCAAAAGTATTTGAAAGTGAATATGAAGCTAATGATGGTATCAGGGATGGACTGGTAGAAAAAGGTGATGTCGTTGTTATTCGTTATGAAGGCCCCAAAGGCGGACCAGGTATGCCAGAAATGTTGAAACCTACGGCGGCCATAATCGGCGCAGGACTGGGACAAGATGTTGCGTTGATTACCGATGGCCGTTTTTCAGGCGGAACGCATGGTTTTGTAGTTGGTCATATAACACCAGAAGCACAAGAAGGAGGAACCATTGCCTTGGTAAAAGATGGAGATATGATCACGATCGACTCAGAAAACAATTCAATAATACTCGAGGTGTCAGAAAAGGAATTACATAAAAGAAGACAACAATGGAAAGCGCCAGCCCTAAAATTCAATCGAGGGGTGCTCTATAAATATGCAAAAACAGTGTCATCAGCATCCAAGGGCTGCGTGACTGATGAATTTTAATAAATAGAATGTCACGCATAGGAAAACATTTAATCATTAGCAGTTATGCATACAGAAACTTTAAATAAAGAAGAAAAAACAACAAAAACCACCGAACGGATGTGTGGTAGCGAAGCCGTCATCAAATGTTTGCTTGCTGAAGGGGTGGATATTCTTTATGGGTATCCAGGTGGCGCCATCATGCCAGTCTATGATGAACTTTTTAAATATAGAGATAAAATCCATCATGTGTTGACGCGTCATGAGCAAGGAGCCACCCATGCAGCTCAAGGATACGCCCGAATTTCAGGTAAAGTTGGAGTTGCCATTGCAACGTCAGGTCCAGGTGCTACCAATCTTATTACAGGTATTGCCGATGCACAAATCGATTCGACACCTATGGTTTGCATTACGGGGCAGGTGGCGTCACATTTATTAGGAAGTGATGCGTTTCAGGAGACGGATATTATTGGGATTTCAACACCAGTAACCAAATGGAACCATCAAATCACCAAGGCGTCCGAAATTCCAACAGTCATGGCAAAGGCATTTTATATTGCCAAAAGTGGTCGTCCAGGACCTGTATTGATAGATATCACTAAAAATGCACAGTTCGAAGAATTAGATTTTTCTTATGAAAAATGCAAAGGTGTCCGCAGTTATAATCCGGTTCCCAAAACGGATATTGATGATGTAAAGGCGGCGGCACAATTGATAAATTCAGCCAAAAAACCATTGATCGTCTGGGGACAGGGGATTATTTTATCCGAAGCTGAAAATGAATTGAAAGCGGTGATTGAAAAAGCTGGAATTCCTGCCGCTTGGACAATTCTTGGGGCGTCAGCAATTCCTACAGCCCATCCTTTGAATGTTGGTATGGTCGGAATGCACGGCAATTATGCGCCTAATATGCTAACTAATGAATGCGATGTTTTGATAGCAATTGGGATGCGTTTTGACGACCGTGTTACAGGAAATTTAAATTCCTATGCCAAACAAGCGAAAATCATCCATTTTGAAATTGATCCAGCAGAAGTTGATAAAAATGTAAAAACTAATGTGGCTGTTTTGGGTGATGCCAAAGAAAGCCTCAAACAATTATTGCCATTGTTGCATGTAAATTCCCATCTAGAATGGCATCAAAAATTTAAG
>JBGTDZ010000234.1:0-3286 GCA_041748055.1 Aquaticitalea sp. | reverse complement strand
TTACAGAAGGAGAGAGGGTTTTGATATTCAAAATCACCATCAGTCCCTTGGTATGAACTTTGATGCTACATCATAAAATCAAATTTCTTATTGGAGGTTAAATGCGTTTTCTATTTTTTTAATAATATTTAGGAGACCTTTCCACCGTCTGACCATTAAAGAATAAAGACATTTTATGAGCGATCAAAAAATACTGGAATTTTTTAAAAATGGTCAACGGGAAAAGGCCTTTGCCAAACTCTATGAACTCTATCCCAAAATTGAAAAACTAATCCTTTCAAAAGGAGGTGGAAAACAAGATGCTTCAGACGTTTTTCAGGAAGCACTAATCGTATTGTATCGTAAATTACAATCTTCCGAGTTCACCTTAACGGCCTCACTTTCCACTTATTTGTATTCCGTCTCTCGTTATATCTGGAGCGATACCCAAAAAAAACAATCTAAAATTCTACAAAATGAACTTGATGATATCGAAGCAGAAGTCAGCAAGGATATCCATGAAGAAAAAAAGTATCGTTTTGCCGAGAACGCTTTTTCTGAATTAGGAGAAGGATGTCAACAATTGTTGCTCATGTTTTATCACAAAAAAATGTCTTTTAAATCCATTGCCAAGGTGATGCAATTCAAATCTGAAAAAATTGCAAAAAATCAAAAGTACAAGTGCCTCCAAAAGGCAAAGGACATTTTTCAAAACAATTATCAGTCTCATCAATCTTAATTCAGGACACTTATGGAAACATATATCAATCAAATCGAACTTATAAATGATTTTTTAAACAATCTTTTGACTGGTGATTCAAAGTCAAACTTCATCAAACGGCTGGAAACCGATTCAGAATTCAACACACTTTACCAAGACCATTTGATAGTGGTAGAAGGTATCAATCGTACGGTTTTGAAGCAAGAAATTGCAAATGCCAGCCAATCTTACACGACTACCAAATGGATGAAAATCACAAGAATTGCTGTTGTCGTAATTACTATCGCTGTGTTAGTAACTATTTTGATGCTTGATGCCTCTAAAACAAATCACCATCGGTCTGAAAAACCACAAACAACCCCATCTATTAATGCCGAATTAAAGACCGCAAATACTGTTGGGGAACAATCGGATACAACAGAAAATACCACTGTAAATTCTTCTTCAGATAGTATACCAGTAAATGCGATTCTTCATCCAATTTCAGCAATGCAAATAATCAAAAAGCCACCACAAATCCTGATGATTGACGCCAGTAGAGATACAATTATTGTTGGGAAGGAAGGCACAAAATTGAATATTAAAGCAAACTCTTTCGTACAAAAAGGAACTGATAAAATGGTCAAGGGAGCTATTGCCATTGAACTTACGGAATACTATAAATTATTAGACATCTTGATGGCCAATCTCACAACGACTTCAAATGGAGAACAACTCGAAACAGGAGGTATGCTGAATCTAAAGGCATCCAGTAATGGAAACCAAGTTGAGTTAAAACAAAATGCATCCATTGAAATCAGTTTTCCTTATAAAAAAAAGAAAGAGGATATGCAGTTGTTTTCTGGCGAAGTTAATGACGAAAACATCAATTGGATTTTGGAAGATGACAGATTAGACTCAAAAGTTGCAATAACAAACACTCCAATGGAATTGGATATTGAAGTTCCTTTTTCTTTGGTGGAAGAAGTGCCAGTATTCCCAGGTTGTGAACAAGTTGCTGAAAACCAACGCCGTCAATGTTTTAGTGAAGGCATACAGGATTATATCCAAAAGAACTTCAATACAGGCGTTACGGAAAGTTTAACATTGACAGGAAGACAGCGCATCTCAACAATGTTTAAAATAGACAGGGATGGTGATGTGGTTTCCATTCAGTCGAATGCGCCAAATCCCAAACTGGAAGCAGAGGCCAATCGCATCATCGCATTATTGCCAAAAATGAGACCGGGCAGACAACGAGGACAAAATGTTACTGTACCATATTCGTTGCCAATTATCTTTCAAATAATGGATGATGGTCAATCATCAATTGCTGGTACAAATGCGGTTAACGCTATCTTTTTAAAAACGATAAGTATTCGCGATACATTGTATGTCAACGGAAGAGGTATCGTGGAGCAGATACGCGAGGTGATGCACGATGCAAATTTTGATGTAGATGACGCGTTTATAAAACAATGGAATCTGTACAAAAAGCAAAGTTTGATTCGTAATTTTTCAAAAACATCAGAACCTAGATTTCTTATTAAGAAAGAAGTTTTTGAAGCAAAAGAGTCACGATTTAGAATTTTGGAAGACGATTCCATAACCAGAGGAGGACATATCATCAGAATCCCATGGGATGAATCGAAAATACCAACAACCTCAAAAATTATTCAGATGGTTCCAAGGCAAACCTATACTGGTGGCATATCAGCGCAAGAATTTGAGACCGCAGTAACCGATGTTGAGAAAACCAAGAGCATTTCAGCGGCCGATGTCAATTATTACATTTTGAAAACATCTACACTTGGATGGATTAATTGTGACCGTTTCATCAGGTCCAAAGCCAAAAAGATAAAATTCAAACTAAAGATTAAAAACTCAGATAATACCGTTGTGAACATGGTTTTCAAGTCGGTAAATTCAGTGATGCCAAGTAAAAAATTAAACGATGAGTTTGAATTTGGAAGCGTCCCTGATGGTGAGAATGTGACTTTGGTTGCCATCAAAAAAGAGAATGACAAATTATTCTTGGACATTATTGATACTAAAATAAATGCAAAACCCAATTTGATTTTTGAATTTAAAGAAGTCACTTTACAAGAAATGAAAGCGGAATTGAGCAAACTAAATAGTTTATTTGACTAATCTTAAAACAAACAATAATGAAAAATTTACTTTGGCTGGTATGTTTCGTTGCCCTCAATTATTATGCAACTGCACAACTAACGAATGAAGATGTTTCTGGTGTTTATGAAGTTACCTATGATTCCACCAACGCCTTGATAATTGATAAATTGACATTAAATCCCGATGGAACTTTTGTTTTTCATGAGTATGATAAACATGATAACGGTCTTCCTCCAGAAAGAAATAAGTATGCAAAGGGAACATGGAGAGCAGATAAAATGTTGATTTACTTTTCCTCAGACAAAACTGATTTTGACGATACATACACATTAGATTTTAATAATACAAAAGCCAGATATATCAGAAAATCTGCAAGAGACTTATCTGAAAGGAATATCAAAACAGCGCTTCAATTTTACGATTCCGAAATCTTTTGGATAACGGGAAGAACGCTTTTCAAAGTAGAATAGTTTA
>JBGTDZ010000233.1:0-11743 GCA_041748055.1 Aquaticitalea sp. | reverse complement strand
ATGGATATTGAGTGGTATTTTGATGTCAATGATGTCACGGACCATTTTATTTTCAAGGCAGATATTGGGAATTTGGACGCCAGTAAGCTAAATATGTTTACTGAGCCAAATATCAATGTGCTTCTGGAAGGGGAGCTCAATAAAACCTACTTTACGATCAATGGTTACGACGATACATCAACTGTGGATTTAAAGTTAAATTATGAAGATTTCAAAGTGATTGTGATGCAAAAAAATGAAAGGAAAAAAAATAAACTCTTATCAGCAGTTGCCAATATTTTAATCAAAAAGGACAGTGAAAAGGCGACTGATAATTTTCGGCATGGTTCTGCTGAGGTGTTGCGTGACAAGACCAAATCGGTATTCAATTTCATTTGGCTGAACACCAGCAAATCTTTACTCGATGCCATGACTGGAAGTGGCAAAAAATGACCCTTTGATTTTCTTCAAATTGTTTATAATTATTCACAAAAATCCTTAACTAAAACCATCCCTTTGGTTATTTTCACAACTTAATATTTTATAGAATTTTGGAGAAGTATTTAAGTCAGTTGAATGAGGCACAATTAGCGCCAACCCTGCAGAAAGATGGCCCAATGATTATTATTGCTGGTGCTGGTTCGGGTAAAACCCGTGTATTGACCTTTCGTATTGCGTATTTGATGAGCGAAGGTGTGGATCCATTCAATATTTTGGCATTGACTTTTACCAACAAGGCAGCTCGTGAGATGAAATCAAGGATTGCTTCAATTGTTGGGGACAGTGAAGCAAAGAACCTTTGGATGGGGACATTTCACTCGGTATTTGCAAGAATCCTTCGAAGCGAGGCTGATAAATTGGGATATCCAAAAAATTTCACCATTTATGATACACAGGATTCCCAACGTCTGATTTCTTCCATCATCAAAGAAATGAATCTTGATAAGGATATTTATAAATACAAACAAGTCTATTCCAGAATTTCCTCTTATAAGAACAGTTTGATTACTGTAAAAGCTTATTTCCAAAATCCAGAACTCATAGAGGCTGACGCCATGGCCAAGCGTCCACGCCTTGGTGAAATTTATAAGAATTATGTCGATAGATGTTTCAAGGCAGGCGCTATGGATTTTGATGATCTGTTATTGAAAACCAATGAACTGCTCACACGATTCCCCGATGTATTGGCCAAATATCAGCACCGTTTTAGATATATTTTGGTGGATGAGTATCAGGATACGAATCATTCACAGTATTTGATCGTAAGGGCCTTGTCTGATCGTTTTCAAAATATTTGCGTAGTTGGTGACGATGCACAAAGTATCTATGCGTTCCGTGGTGCCAATATCAACAATATTCTCAATTTTCAGAAAGATTATGATGATGTGAAGCTTTTTCGTCTGGAACAAAATTACCGTTCCACTAAAAATATTGTCAATGCAGCCAATTCCATTATCGACAAGAACAAAACCAAACTCGAAAAAATAGTCTGGACTGCCAATGATGAAGGTGCAAAAATAAAAGTCAACCGTTTGATGACGGATGGGGATGAAGGTCGCTTTGTGGCCAGCTCCATTTTCGAAAACAAAATGGAACTTCAAATGAAAAATTCTGATTTTGCCATTCTATATCGTACCAATGCCCAATCTAGAGCGATGGAGGATGCTTTGAGGAAGAAAAATATTCCTTACAGAATATATGGAGGCTTATCATTCTATCAGAGAAAGGAGATTAAGGATGTGCTGTCCTATCTAAGATTGGTGATCAATCCTGCCGATGAGGAAGCCTTGAAGCGTATCATCAACTTTCCCACCAGAGGAATTGGTCAAACAACTATTGACAGATTGATTGTTGCTGCCAATGAATACGATCGTTCCATTTTTGATGTTATGAAGAACATTGGAAAATTGGACATCAATATCAATTCCGCTGCCAAAAACAAATTACAGAATTTCGTAACGATGATTGAAAGTTTTCAGGTCATCAATCAAACTGCAAATGCCTTTGAATTGGCTGACCAAGTGACGAAAGTCACTGGCATTATTAGGGAATACAACAATGATGGAACCCCTGAAAGTATTGCCAAGATGGAAAATATCGAGGAATTACTAAATGGTATCAAGGATTTTGTGGAAGGTCAAAAAGAATTGGCAGATGCCACAGGGAGCATTACAGAATTTTTGGAAGATGTTGCCTTAGCCACTGATTTGGACAACGACAAAGGTGATGATGACAGAGTCGCTTTGATGACAATACATTTGGCAAAAGGTTTGGAATTTCCATATGTTTATATCGTTGGGATGGAAGAGGATTTGTTCCCTAGCGCGATGAGCATGAACACACGAAGTGAGTTGGAAGAGGAGAGACGTTTATTTTATGTTGCCGTTACCAGGGCCGAAAAACAAGCTTATTTAACATATACAATGTCCCGATATCGTTGGGGAAAATTGATTGATGCCGAACCAAGTCGTTTTATTGAAGAAATTGATGATGAGTTTCTTGAAATCTTAACGCCAATAGATGATAGACGTTTCAATCCGATGTTGTCTGCGGATATTTTCGGGGATATTGAGCCCAATCAAATTCGATTCAAACCTCCTACAAAACGAGCTTCGGAAGTTGCTCCGCCAAAATTCATTCCACCTTCCAAATTAAAGCCCATTGGAAAATCAGTTGGGAGTCAAAACACCAATTTATTCGATGGCAAATTGTTAGTGGGTAATGTAGTGGAACACATGAGGTTTGGTAAGGGTGAAGTTTTGAAAATCGAAGGGGTTGGTGCAGATACCAAAGCTGAAATCAATTTTGAACATGGAGGTGTCAAGAAATTGTTATTGCGATTTGCAAAATTGGATGTCTTAGGATAATATGCTATCTCACCATAACCACAGAGTTGATGTGGCCATCATTATCATATTCTTGTACAGTGTTATTGGGGTCTACAATCCAATTGCCATCTACTATAAATTTATAATGATGTTTACCGCCCGATAAAGGAAAGGAATAGGTCCAAATTCCTTCTGAAGACTTTTTCATTTTAAAGTCCTGTTCTCTCCAATCGTTAAAACTACCAGCCAATATCACTTCTTTGGCATTCGGATATCCCTTGAGTTGGAAGGTGACTTCTTTTTTTACGTCAACATGGGAATTGTATTCACCGAACTCATTTACAACTTTATCAGGATTTGTAGGATCTTCCATCCACTTGCCATCAACAATAAAGCGGTATTCATATTCATTGGGACTTAACTTCAGAATAATTTCCCATCCATTTTCAATCTGATACATTTGGAATAATTCTTCGTTCCATCGATTGAATGTCCCTGAGACAATTACTTTTTTGGCATTCTCAAAACCACGTAATCTAAAACGAACATTACCATCTTTATCAGGAAAGGCTGTGAATAATTTTAGGTTATAAGTGTCCAGTCCATGACCATCTTTTGTTGCTCTTTCAATATTCAGGAATTTTCTGGATGGTTCAGCCCAATACTCATTATTGATGACATATTTGAATTCCCAAGTAAACTCATCTGTAAAATCAGAAAGCTTTTTGCGCAATTGAAAAGTATTATGATCAATCTTTTCCATCTTCCATTGATTCTTGGACCAGTCATTAAAATTTCCAGAAACCATAACACTCTTTATATCCAAATCCTCAAAATCGCGTTGAAAGTTGCCATTGTCATGGGTGGCTTGTGTATAATCTTTTTTGTTGAATGTAAAAACAATTTCATCATCCTCAATCGTATAGCCTTTGACAGGTTTATTTTGGGAATGCACCGAATAATTCAGTGTTAAAAACAAAGCGATTATAATATATAGTATTGACTTTTTCACTCTCTTATGATAGGATAATTTACAAAATAAAGCTTTTCTTTTTGATAATTGATGATGGTTCTTTTCTGTTTAAAAAATTCATAACCCATAATACCATCCAAAGATGTACCAAAGGCTTCATTCATTTTGTTTAAATTAGTGAGGACGGTCGCCATAGGGGCAAAAAGGATAGCGTCTTTTAACTTAACACGACCCAATTTTCCAACCAAAACTTCAATTAAATCACCACTGGCTCCTGATAGTGTTAGTCGTCTCATGGGATGGAAAAACTTTAGAACTTTTTTGCTGGTATTTTTATTAAGTTGGTTGTACTCGGCCGCAGTATCTAAACCAAAGCTGAGTTTATGATTATTAACTAAAGCTTCGAGAACAATAGTATGACTTTTTAATTTGAAATCAATACTGTCTGCAATTTTCTCTAAATATAAGTTTTTGTCTAGTGTATTACCATTTAAATCTACCTTTGAAAGTGTAATTTGGTTGAGATGCATATCTATGAACACTTCATAGTCTTTCAGAATATTGTAACCAATAATTCCCAAAAGACGGATTTTTTTTATTTTCTCTATATGGGACAAATCAATCACATCGGAAGTTTTGTTCGTCATGGTTAAGTTTTTGATGACGAATTTCTTCAATTGACGTTCCAATGGATTGTCCACTAAATTTAGGACACCTGAAGTCTCTTTTGGTTTCTTGAAATAAGAATCAAAGTTTTTGAAATGGACTTTATTTAGAATCAAAGTTTCTGAACCTGTATCAATGATAAAATTACCTTTCTGGTCTAAGAGTTCAGCTTCAACCACAATGAGATGGTCAATCAGTTTAAAGGGAATACGCGTGGTGTATTCGTTGAGTATTTCAGCTTTGGGAAAAACAAATGGGTCCAAAGGATTTTCAGCTAAAATATCAATGGTTGGTATAGTCAAAAATAATATGAAGAATAGTTGCTTCCACATATTAATAAGACTTTTAATTTTAGAAAATGTTACAGATCTTTACTCTAAGTGTGTTTGTATAAATACCTTCAATTTCATCCAAGTATCCAATAATTCAAATCCCACCCAGCCATGTTCAGCGTTTGGATAAAGCGTAAACGTATTGGTCACTCCAAGCGTATTCAATTTATCCCTCATGCCGGTACCTTGAGTTGTAGGAATCAAAGGGTCCTGTCCACCATAAAAAAGAATTGTTGGTGGGGCATCGGCAGTAGCTTGGTGGAATGGACTTACTTCTTCCAAATATTCAGTTGTGGCATCAATTCCGTATAGGTCGATGATGGATTGAAGATTAGGGTCGGCGTTATTTAAATATGCTGGATCTGTAAAATTGGTTGGGCCAACAATGCTGCATACCATTTTTGAATTGCTATTTGTATCAAAAGCGTACGACCAAAGTAAAGATAGATGTGCGCCAGCACTGATGCCAATAAATCCATAATCATCAGAAAACACATAATCGTCATCAATATTTTTTAAATAATTGACCACCGAAGTAATGTCGTTGACCTGCATCGGAAATGGCTGGTTATTTTCATCAGCCAAGCGATAATTTATATTTACAATTGCCATATAGGGTAAATCTTGTCTTATCATTTCCTTAAGAAAAACCATATCTGCCTTATCACCACTGGTCCATCCTCCTCCATGGATTAAAATCAGCACTTTTGTATCATTGGTTCTGTTGGCAGGCAAATAAAGGTCAAAATTTTGGTCGGTATCAATTCCGTAGGCTATATTAAGCTCTTCATAATATTCCAGAGGATTCAATCCAGTTGGAGTATTATCTGTTGAAGGATCGCTACTACTACACGATAGATTTGTTATAATAAATAAACAAATGAATAAGAAATTTAGGGCTTTCATAATAAAAATATTATTTACATTGTAAACGTATTGTTGTAGGTACATATTATGGCAGAATTTATAAAACTATACGAAGAGAATCCTAATCCAAAGGACATCAAGAAGGTCATTGATGTTTTGCGGAAAGGCGGATTGATTATATATCCCACGGATACGGTATATGGGTTGGGCTGCGATATAAACAATATGAAAGCTCTAGAGCGTGTGGCACAGATTAAAGGTGTAAAACTTGAAAAATCAAATTTTTCCTTTGTGTGCCATGATTTGAGCAATTTAAGTGATTATGTAAAACAGATAGATACAGCGACGTTCAAAATATTAAAGAGAGCACTGCCTGGGCCTTATACATTCATTTTGCCAGGAGCAAGCACATTACCACATCCATTCAAAAAGAAGAAAACGGTAGGTATTCGTGTGCCCAGTAACAATATAGCATTGGAAATAGTCCGCCAATTGGGGAATCCCATCATCTCTACTTCCATTCATGACGAAGATGAAATCATTGAATACACCACTGATCCTGAACTTATTTTAGAAAAATGGGACAATCTTGTCGATTTGGTCATCGATGGTGGCTATGGTGATAATCATGCTTCCACGGTCATTGACCTTTCGGGCGAAGAACCAGTGATTGTAAGGGAAGGTAAGGGCAGTTTGGAGATTTTTTAAACATCTTCCGTTTGATTTTTGAAAAAGAGTTGTGATACAGGAATCAACATCAATCCTGAAATCAGGAAAATCACGAAAGCTATTTTCAAGTTGAAAGCATGGGCGATATATCCGATTAAGGGTGGCCCAATCAGCATTCCCACAATTGCATAGGTTGCTACGATGGAAATGGCCATTCCTGCTGAATATTTATTGGAAGTGCCTGCAAGCATAAAAGTCATTGGAAATATAGCTGCTACTCCAAGTCCCGTGATACCCAAACCAATAATTGCGGGCCAGAAATAAGGAAAAACCATCATTAAGCCAATCCCAACTATAACAAACAAGGAACTAATGATATACATGCGTTGCATCCCCAACCGTTCTATCAAAATATCCGAAAAGAAACGCGACAGTGCCATAAATACCATAAAAACAAGATACCCGAGTGTAAACAATTCCTCTTTGACCACCTCTTTAAAATAGACGCCACTCCAATCGAATATTCCACCTTCACAAACAGCTGCAAAGAAGACTAGGATTCCCAAAAGCATAATCTGCTTATCGGGTTTTCCAATAATCAGTTTGTTGCCATGGAGTGACTTATCACTTTTGAGAAGAAATGGATACGCAATTAAAGAAACCACCAAAGAGAAGACCGCCACAATAACCAAATGTGATTTTATAGAAACTGAAAAATTGACCATTAAAGTAGAAAAGCCTACACCTATTAGACCGCCAGTACTCCAAATGCCATGAAAAGAACCAATTATCTTTTTGATAAAATTTCTCTGTAAAGTGATAGATTGTGTGTTCATTGCGATATTCATGATGCGCATACAAAATGAAAAAAGAAACACTGCTATAACCAGCATCAAAATGGAGTTTGAAATACCAATCAATGCAAGGGCAACGGTTAAGAAAACAAAGGACACAATTAAAGGTTTGCGACTGTCGAATTTAGAGACCAACCAACCTGATAAAGGCACTCCTGCAAGTGATGCTACGGGCAAGGTCAACAAAATATTTCCCAATTCTGCATCATTAAGATCATACATCATTTTGATAGTTGGAATACGGGAAGCCCATGATGCAAAACAAAACCCAGAAAGTAAAAAAAACAGACTTAATGAGATTCGTTTGTTGCTATTATCAGTCATTGAGTTTTTTTAAAGAATGCAAATATCAAAGCTAAAATTTAATTGATAAAATTTTTTAAGATTTTATTTACAAGATTTACCAACAGCACCGGAAAAAAAAAGCCCAATCAACTGACTGGGCTTTGAAATTATAAGTTTGTTGAGATAATTAGTTTTTGCCTTCAGCAAGATTTTTCATTTCTTTTTCAACCATTTCGTAAAATTGATCGATTTTAGGAAGCACTAAAATTCTGGTTCTTCTGTTGATTGCTCTGTTTTCAGCAGTATCATTACCAACCAATGGAATATATTCTCCACGCCCTGAAGCTACCAATTGTTTGGATGGAACGCCCAAATCTTCCAATACTCTTACGATAGACGTTGCACGTTTTACACTTAAATCCCAGTTGTCTAACAGAACACCACTTTTGAAAGGTACAGTATCGGTATGTCCTTCTACCATACATTCAAAATCTGGTTTGCTGTTCACCACTTTTGCTACTTTAGCCAAAACTTCTTTTGCTCTTGACGTCACATTGTAACTACCACTTTGGAATAACAATTTGTCAGCAATAGAGATATAAACAACCCCTTTTTCAACATTGATCTGGATGTCGGGATCGCTCAATCCTACGTCACGTTTTAAACTAGTAACGATTGCCAACGTCACACTATCTTTACGTGTCAAGGCATCTTGCAAACGGGTAATTTTCAAATCTCTTTCTTTTAAGCTTTCAAGAGATTTTTCTAGATTCTCAGCACCTTTTTGGGTCAGGGTTGTCAAATTACCTTTTGTATTGATCAAATCTTGATTAGTGCTGCGCATATCAGCCAATTGATCTTGTAAACCAGCAACTCTTGCATCTGAAGCAGCTTTGTCTGACAAACAACTATTCAATTTAACAGTTGCGGTGTTCAATAAATCCTGTGTTTCTTTTTGTTTTGCTTCAAGATCTGTGTATTTCTTTTTAGATACACATGAGCTCAATAGTAACATTGAAAACACGCTTAATAACAATAATTTCTTCATAGTTGTAGTGATTAATAATTATAAATTTTAACATTTCAAAAATATACAAAAAACTATTGTTTAAAAAGGTATTAACATAAATTTTAACAAAAGTTATAAACTATTGTAAGTCTTTTGATTAGCAATAAAATAGGCCCAAACAATCGACTTTTTTTGATAATAATTATTTTTCTGGATGGAATGGCGACGCTGTTTTAATAACGTAGGTAAATATGTGTAGAAACCTAAATGAGCTTTTAATATGGAAATGATATGTATAAACTTGAATTCGATAAGGAATTTAAAGGCAGCAAGACCATCCAATAGCATTCGAATGAAGATTAAAGTGAACAAATTACCCTCCGCGTTTTTGGCGATGGTAAATAAGCTATTTCGGAAATTGAGATAGGTTTTCTTTGGATTGGTATTATTCAAAGTAGCTCCTCCTACGTGATAAATGGTTGAGGTTCCCACGTATTTAGTCTCATAACCTGAATTGAATGCCCGCCAACATAAATCTATTTCTTCAAAATGGGCGAAGAAGTGTTCATCAAAACCATTCAATTCTTTAAAAACCTTGCTTTTAATAAAGAAACATGCTCCTGAGGCCCAGAAAATGTTGGTAATGTCGTTGTATTGACCTTTATCTTCTTCGATTGTCTCAAAAATTCTACCACGACAGTAAGGATATCCATATTTATCAAGGAAACCGCCCCCAGCTCCAGCGTATTCAAAATAGGTTTTGTTATTGTAGTCTAACAATTTGGGTTGGATAATAGCTGTGTTTGGGTCTGTTTGAAAAGTCTCTATAATAGGAGTGAGCCAGTTAGATGTCACTTCAACATCGCTGTTCAAAAGACAATAGATATCTGAATCGATTTGTTTGAGCGCTTCGTTATAGCCTTTTGCATAACCGTAATTATAGGTGTTTTGAATGATAGTGACCATTGGATAATGCGATTTTACAAACATCACTGACCCATCTGTCGAGGCATTGTCCGCAACATAAATATCTGCTATTTGGGAATGTGCCACGATGGAAGGAAGAAAGGTTTCCAATAATTGCTTTCCATTCCAGTTTAGTATGACAATAGCTATTTTAGACACTAATTTTCACTAATTATTTATATAAATTAAAAAACTTGATTAATGTAACTGCCTACTCAAGACTGCTTACTACCCACTATAATTGGGAATATCTTCCAAAAAAATATAACGCTCATTGATGAAATCCATTTGGCAATAATAATGATTTATTCCGTTGGTGACCATTAAATAGGTGGCATTCAATGATAAATTATATCTTGCAATCTGATCAAAGGTAACTTGGTTGATGGGAATATTAGGTGCTTTGCACTCTACCATGAGATAAATGCTTCCGTCTTGGTTGAACACCACAATGTCATAGCGTTTTTTTAAGCCATTCACAACCAATTTCTTTTCGACATTGATAATGGTTTTGGGATATTTTTTTTCTTTCAGCAGATATTCCACACAATGCTGGCGCACCCATTCCTCCGGTTGCAATATGACGAATTTTTTGCGGATAGTATCGAAGATGGAAATTTTATTTTCGCTATTTTTGAATCGAAACGAAAACTTTGGAAAGTTGAGTTCTTGCACTAATTATAGTTTAGAATTGTCCAAAGTTAAACTTCGTAAGAGAAATTTCCAATTATCGAATCCCAAATTATAATTAAAGGGTTTGTCATATAACTTGGAGCTTTCATTTGAAAATTTTATCACATTGGACGAGATTAAACAATTAGTTGCCGACATTACCAAAAAGAAGCTAAAGCCCATTTACTTCTTGATGGGCGAAGAACCGTATTATATAGACCAAATTTCGTCATACATTGAGAAAAACGTATTGTTGGAAGAGGAAAAAGGATTCAACCAAATGGTTTTGTACGGACGCGATGTGACTGTTGAGGACATTGTGAGCCACGCAAAAAGATACCCGATGATGGCAGAATATCAGGTGGTGATTGTGAAAGAAGCACAGGATTTATCGCGCACCATAGAAAAACTTGCTGATTATGCAAAGCAGCCTCAGCCTTCCACCATTCTGGTTCTGAATTATAAATATAAAACTATTGACAAGCGTAAATCACTCTATAAAACCTTGCAAAAAAACGGCGTGGTTTACGAAAGCAAAAAATTGTATGAAAACCAGGTGGGAGAATGGGTAAGACGTGTTCTTTCAGGACAGGATTATACCATTGCGCCCAAAGCTGCCCAAATGTTGGTGGAATTCTTGGGAACCGATCTTAGCAAAATCAACAATGAATTGGAGAAGCTCAAAATCATCCTTCCAGTTGGTACGCAAATCACGGCCGAACATATTGAGGATAACATTGGCATCAGTAAGGATTACAATAATTTTGAACTTCGAAAAGCGATTGGTGAACGAAATGTGCTGAAAGCACACCAAATCGTAAAGTATTTTGCCGATAACCCTAAAGACAACCCGTTGGTGGTGACCGTATCGTTGTTGTTCAATTTTTTTTCTCAGTTGTTGCATTTTCACGGATTGAATGACAAATCGCCACGTTCAGTAGCGTCTGCTCTAAAGATCAATCCATATTTTGCGAATGAATATATTTCAGCGGCACACAATTTTCCAATGAAGAAAGTGAGTGAAGTCGTGGCGACGCTCCGTGAGTTTGATGTAAAGAGCAAAGGTGTTGGAGCAAATGCAATTCCGCATGGTGATTTGCTGAAGGAATTGATGGTAAAGATTCTTCATTGATTTGAGTTTATGAAACAGTGTTTATATATTTGTTTTTTATTGTTGGCATGTGATTCCACACCCGACTTGCCCGATGCACAAAAGGCGGGATGGAAAGGCCAGCCTGTGGCAGAAATTATACAAGATGATAAAAATGCACGGGTTTTAAGGTGTACTTTTCCTCCTGGGGTCGGTCACGAAAAGCATTATCACGTTCCTCATGTTGGATATGCAATTCAGGGAAGCACTTTCAAGATAACTGATGAAAAAGGTACGCGCATTGTAAAGGTTCCCACTGGAACACACTTCAGCAAAGAGGATATCTCTATCCATGAAGTGATCAATGTAGGCGACAGCACCGCCGTATTTCTCATAATTGAGCCAAAATGATCGGCTTTAATATTTACTAAATTCAATTTTAATATCCTTTAACATATGATGCCAATCTTAGGTTAAAGTGTCCATATTATTTGATATTGGGGGTAACTGTTTCGTAAATTGAATTTATATTAATAATAAAACCAAAATACAA
>JBGTDZ010000232.1:0-20885 GCA_041748055.1 Aquaticitalea sp. | reverse complement strand
TGAATTGACACTTGCCAATAAAGGACAAATTGCGCAACAATTCACACCAACAATTGAAGGATTTCAAAACGATATCAAATCCCTGCAATCGCAAATAGATACCAAGGAAACAGAAGTGAACGCACTATATACTGTGTATATCAATGAAGCAGAAGGTACTGCTGGGACAAAATTATTAGGGAAAGGACCTGTCTACACAGAAAAACGGGAAAAACATGATGCTGCTTTGGCAGAATTGCAACAATTGAAAATCTATAATAAAGAAAAAATTGCTGGAATTGAGTCCCAAATAGCAACATTGCAAACAGATTATACCACAAAAGTAGCGTCATCACAACCTATTATCGACGGGTTTGATGGATTGATGGCACGTGTGAATGCATTGGGAGAGTTGCCTTGGTTGCCTTCCTTCTTTATCTTTTTATTGTTTTTGGCGATTGAAACATCACCTATTTTTGCTAAACTCTTATCTCCAAAAGGACAATACGATTATAAACTTGAAGATGAGGAAACCGCCGTAAAAACCTGGGTTGAACAGAAGGTCAACGAGCGCAATGTACTTTTGAAAACAGACATGGCCATTAACAATAGGATATACAATGACATTGCTGATGAAGATGAATTATATCAATACAAGCGTAAAAAAGCAAGAGAGCTCATGCAATTGCAAGCCGATGCCTTTTTTAAGCACCAAAAGAATGCACTTTAAAAATTAGTAATTACATTTAGGCTTCATCAATACATCTTTGATTATGAAGCCTATTTGTATTTTATGTCTTTTCATGTTGTATAGTTGCAATACACCTCAAAAAAATGACTCTGATGGTGCTATTTCCCATTCATATCCTGAAGTCAAACGAGCGATTGAGAAAGTAATGGCGGACCAAACCATTGCTTGGAACAATCATGATTTGGAAGGTTTTATGAAAGGCTACTGGAAAAATGATTCGCTCAAATTTTATGGAAGTAGAGGCTTGACCTATGGCTGGGAAAAGACGTTGGAAAATTACAAAAAAAGCTACCCTACCAAAAATGAAAGTGGTACGCTCAAGTTTGTGATTAATGACATTTCAAAAATTGAAAATAATTCCTATTGGGTCATGGGCGAATACTATTTGTCACGTCCTATCGGTGATGCCAATGGTGTGTTTACAATCATCTTCAAATACATTGATGGGCAATGGAGTATTGTCGCAGATATGTCCTGTTGACTAGGCTGCTGTTTCCTCCGATTTAAAATGCTCATACAGATCATCACATCCCATACCAATGATCGATAAACTTTTATGCTTGGTGATGGATTCGTTATGGAGTTGCGCCAAAGCGTTCACACCATAGCGGTCAATACTCGTGAGACCTTCGATACTTAAAGTAAGTGAGTTGAACTTTTCGAAGATGTTTTTAAATTCACTGGAAAATACATTAACATTCTGCCTGTTAAGCACACCCTTGATTTTAAACTGGTTGTTGTAATTGGTGATTTCTAGATTCATAATAACCTAATTAAAATAATTAAACAATAGATTTGGCGCTATTAATCAGGGAATCATGAGTTAAATATCTGAATAGTGTTTGGAGTAAAAAAAGTTATTCGACCAAAGACCATTTGTTTGGATAAAACCAAAATAGATGAATAAATCATCGGTAAATTGACAAAAAGGAGTTATCGGATTTAAAATTTTCTATCCGGATTGAACATCTTAAGGTCCATGGAAGGTTGTTTTTCAGAAACAATCTCAGACACCAATCTGCCTGTACCGGTCCCCATACTCCAACCCATCATGGCATGGCCCGTTGCGATGGTAAGGTTCTTGCAATTTTTCGATTTTCCAATATAGGGCATGCCATCAGGTGAAACGGGCCGTAAGCCACAGGCTGCCGTATTTTTTTCGGCTTCGGTTAGCTCTATTTGGGGATAATATTGCTTGACCGCATTTGCAATCGCGTCGACCCTTACTTTATTGATGTTGTGGTTAATTCCGGCGATTTCCATGGTGCCCGCAAAACGTGTAAATCCGTTCATGGGCGTCACGGCCACCTTCCTCTCGGCAAGAATGGACGGCACGGTAATGCCAGTAGGTGTTAGGCTATTAACACGGTAGCCTTTGCCTGCTTCCAACAGAAGATTGATACCCAATCGTTTGCTCAAAAGATTGCTCCATGATCCCGCCGACAAAATAAATTCATCCGCCGAATGTACTTCATTAGTGGTCATAACTGATTTTATCACTTGATAGCTGACCTCAACATCCACCACAGTTTCATTGGAAAAAAATTGAACACCAACCTGTTTTAAATACGACTTCATTTCTGCCATGAATTCATTTGGGGTAGAATGCGAATCACATAAATAATAGGTGGCACCCATAACGTCATGTTGAACATGAGGCTCCAATAATTTCAAATCGGCGACACTCATTTCCTTGGCATCCAGTCCTTCCTCTTTGGCGATGCGCGCGGCTTCAATTTCCTCCTTCAGCATTCTCTCCGTTTGGCAGAGCATCAACAAACCCTTTTTTTCATAGTGGAATTTGAAATTTTCAGCTTTCTTTATGTCCTCATATAACTCTTGGCTCATTAAAGTGATATGCTTAATAATCGGAATGGACTTTTTTACGTGGGAAGCATTACAGGAATTGTTAAAAGCGATGGCCCATTTCAAAAAATCTGGTTCGAGACGTGGTTTCATATAGAAAGGGCTTGATGGATTGAACATCCATTTCAAACCTTTTTTCATGACCCCAGGAGCAGATAGGGGTACAATATGGCTCGGCGATAAATAACCAGCGTTGACGTAGGAAGCCCCAGCATCCATATTCGATTGGTCGATTATGGATACTTGATGCCCTTCTTTTCGAAGGTAATAGGCTGAGCACAAACCTATGATGCCACCGCCGATTATGATTACTTTTTTTGACATTTAATAAAAAAATTAAGTGTAAATCAGACTACCTGAAATCCAAACGCATATGGATCGTCCTCAGTATCTATAGTTATGGTATTATTTCCATAAATTTTTGCCCAACCTTTTATGCTTGGAGTGATTGCTAATTTCCCATCTAAAGTAGTTTCTTTTTCCACTCGACCTATAAATTTACTTCCAATAAAACTCTCATGGATAAAATCTTCTCCTAATTTTAATTGTCCCTTAGCATATAATTGTGCCATTCGGGCTGATGTACCCGTACCACATGGACTTCTGTCTATGGCCTTATCTCCATAAAATACCGCATTTCTTCCCGAGGATGTTGGGTCGATGGGTGTTCCTGTCCAAAGCAGATGTGTCACGTCTCTGATCGAATCATTTTCTGGATGGATGAATTGATTTGGGTATTTTTCATTGATCATTTGTCTCACTGCCTGCGAAAATTGAATAATCTTTGACGCGGAAAAATCCTGCACTCCTGAAAAATTCTTTTGTTTATCCACAATAGCGTAAAAATTTCCGCCATAGGCGACATCAAAAATGATGTTTCCCAATTCTGGACAATCAACAGTTAAATTTTCAGCCGCCAAATAACTTTTGACGTTGGTCATTTTTACCCAATCAACTTTTTTTCCCGTTTGATGGTATTCGATTTCAACCAAACCTGCAGGTGCTTCCATTCTTATTTTGCCTGGGACTTTAGGAGTTACCAATCCTTCTTCAATCGCAATAGTAATGGTTCCAATGGTTCCGTGTCCACACATGGGCAAACAACCAGAAGTTTCTATGAACAAAATTGCAAAATCATTTTCTGGATGGTGAGGCGGATACAGAATCGAACCACTCATCATATCGTGACCTCGAGGTTCGAACATCAAGCCTTTCCGAATCCAATCGTATTTCCTTAAAAAATGCTGACGTTTTTCACTCATGGTATTTCCAACCAAGACTGGACCACCTTCTTTGACGACCCGAACCGGATTGCCACAGGTATGTGCGTCGATGCAAACAAAAGTAAACTTACTCATTTTTTAGTTTCTGAATATAATTATCAACTCGTGCCTCCATTATTGCCAAAGTCACTGTGCCCTGCTCCAAAATGACTTCATGAAACGCTCGAATATCGAATTTTGAACCTAATTCTTTTTCGGCTTTTTGACGCAATTCTCTAATCTTCAATTCGCCTATCTTGTAAGACAATGCTTGTCCTGGCCAAGAAATATAACGGTCGGTTTCTGTGTTGATTTCGTGTAATGACAAAGCGGTATTTGAAGACATATAATTGACAACTTGTTCGCGCGTCCATCCTTTTACATGGATTCCTGTATCGACTACCAAACGGCAGGCACGCCACATTTCGTAGGTTAATTTTCCAAATTGTTCATAAGGTGTGGTGTACATTCCCATTTCTTCTGCTAAAAACTCGGAATATAATCCCCATCCTTCACCATAAGCTGATAGGTACAAATCTTTTCTAAACTGCGGAATGCTATCTCCCAATTCATTGTTCAAACTTATTTGCAAATGATGACCCGGAACGGCTTCATGAACTGTTAAAGAAGGTAAGGTATACAAAGTTCTACTTGGCAAGTCGTAGGTATTGACCCAATAATAACCTGGTTCGGTGCTTTCTTTTGAGGTTCCAACATAGCGACCTCCAGTATATTTTGGTGCAATGGCGTCTGGCACTGGTGCAACGCCATAGGGTTTGCGTGGTAATGTTTTAAAATATCTTGGCAATTGTGCATCTGCACGTTTCGCCATATCACGAGCAATCATTAATAATTGTTCGGGTGATTTGGCATAGAATTGTTTATCTGTTCTCAAAAACTGAAAGAAATCGGCAAAGCTTCCTTTGAAATTCAAATCTTTGATGATTTGCTCCATTTCAGCTTTGATACGCGCGACTTCTGTCAGTCCAATTTGATGGATGTCGTCTGCTGAATATTGTGTACCTGTGGTATAAAAATTTATTCTATTTTGATAAAACTCCTCACCTTTAGGCGTTTCTGATATACCTAAAGTTGTTCTTGTTTTTGGAAGGTATTCGGTTTCAAAAAAAGTTTTGATACGCTTAAATTGTGGCGTTACGTTCTCTTGAATCGCAATTTTTGCAGCAGTCAAAATCGAATCTTTTTGGGCAGCACTTAAATCTGATGGTAGATTTTTAAATGGCGAATAGTAAAAACTGTCTTCAAAATTTTCAACGATATGGTCGTTGTAACTCGATTCATACCCATTAAAAATCACTAACGGTTGCGAGACGCCTTTGTCCAAACCTCCGCGCAGATTTTCAATGTTTTGATTTACAAATTCTGGAATGGCATTGAGTTTGTTCAAATACTCCCTCACTTGAAAATTATCTGCCAATGGTCGCACTTGATAGGTCAAATCACTATGAAACCCGGAATCTGAAAGTAATGGATTTAAATATTGCTCATAAGCGTAAAAATCTATTTGATTTTGTAAAACAAATGCTAAAAGCTCAGCGGAAATCTGGTCTGTTTCTGATAGATTGGAGACGTCAATTTTAGAGAGTTCATCCAAGATGTTTTGAGCATATTCTGCTGCTGTTTTGTAGTAATCCTTGGTGAATAATCCTAACGGATATTGTTTTTTATCATAGCCTTCATGATTCTGATATTCTTGAATAATGCCTTCTAATGTCTTTGGTTTTTTAAAATCCTCTTTACTTTTGCAACCAAATGTAAGTACCAAAAATAGTATTGAAAGAATCTTTAAAAATTTCATAATTTATCTAAAGTTTGAATGTTGTTAACTAAACGGGAAATCCCAAGAGGGTTTTCGCTTTTAAGTTCGTTTGGAAGCAATTCATTTGGCCAATCTTGATAACTAAATGGTCGTACCCAACGTTTGATGGAATGAATGCCAACTGCTGTAAAACGACTATCGGTTGATGCTGGATATGGACCACCATGATTCATTGCGGGACTCACCTCAACGCCTGTTGGAACGCCGTTATAGATAATTCTACCCACTCTATTTTGTAAGGCGGATATTACTTCCGAATAGTTTGACACTTCATTATCATCTCCAATCAAAGTTCCTGTTAATTGACCTTCCAATTTTGAAATGATATGTTCTAATTGTTTTGGATTCTCACATTGCACAACAATTGAATACGGCCCAAAAACTTCCTGATGCAAGGTTGGGTTTTCTAAAAAAGTCTTGCCTTCAACTGTTGTGATGGTTTGTCTTGCGTAATTCGCTTTGATATTTGGATCATAATGTGCTGCAACTTTCAGTTCTGGTTGTGCTAAGGCCTTGAATTTGTTATTGTCATAGGCACCTAAGATATTTGGATGCAACATACAGGACGGTTCAATTTTTACAATTTCATCCGATAAATTCTGAATGAATTTTGAAAGGTTTTCACTTTTTATTCCTAACAACAAACCTGGATTTGTGCAAAATTGACCTGTTCCTAATGTGATGGAACTGGCGTAGGTTTTTGCCAACGATTCGTTTCTATTTTTCAATGCCTCTGGAAGCATAATGACAGGATTGATACTTCCCATTTCTGCAAATACAGGAATTGGTTCATCACGTTGAGCAGCCAAATCATACAAAGCTCTGCCTCCTTTAATGCTACCGGTAAATCCAACTGCTTTGACGCCTGAATGTTTGACGAGTTGTGAACCCACTTCAATGCCACTACTATTCAAATTGGAGAAAACACCATTTGGCATTCCTGTTTTTTGCGCGGCTTTTATAATAGCTGAAGCGACAAACTCCCCAGTTCCTGAATGCATTGGATGTGATTTAACAATTACAGGGCAACCTGCGGCAAATGCTGCTGCTGTGTCTCCTCCTGCTGTGGAATAGGCTAAAGGAAAATTGCTTGCTCCGAAAACTACTACAGGACCTAAGGGCACTAAAAGTTTTCGTATGTCTGACTTTGGCATTGGCTGGCGTTCTGGTTGGGCAGTATCGATAGTGGCTTCAACCCATGAACCTTCGCTAACCAAATCGGCAAACATTCGTAATTGTCCAACAGTCCTGTCCCTTTCTCCTTTTGCGCGTCCTTCTGGCAAACCAGTTTCTGAACAATAGGTCTTAATCAACTCATAATCTAGAGCTAAAATTTCATCTGCAACAGCATTCAAGAATTCTGCTTTTTTAGCTCCTGAAATTTCTCTAAACATCTTGAATGCTTTCGATGCCAATTGGACTGCTTCGTCAATTTCTTGGGAAGTTGCTTCTATGAAGACCGCTTCATTTTCGACATTCAATTGCGGGTTGAAGGTTTTATATGTCTTATTGCCTTTTGCGGATTGTTGATGTCCTATTTGGTTTTTTCCTGTTATCATGGCCTCCCTAAATCCCTCCAAGGGAGGGACTTTTAATTTGGTTAATTTATTTACAAGTTTCTATATTCTGGAAGCTTTGGTCTGTTTTTGAGACTATCTTCAATGATTTTTATAACCTGCTTGCGCTCTTCGCCATGCAAAGGTAAACGTGGTGCTCGCACGTTTTCAGTACCGAGTTTTGTGTATACCTCTGCCAGTTTTATATTTTGTACTAATTTAGGATTTATATCTAACTCTAACAGTGGCAAAAACCAGCGATAGATATCGATGGCTTCCTTAATGCGGCCTGCTTTTTGGAGTTCGTAAATCGCGACAGTTTCTGCTGGAAATGCGCACACCAAGCCTGCTATCCAGCCATCGGCTCCCATGAGCAAACTCTCCAACGCAATGGTATCAACACCTGTCATGATTTTGAGTCGGTCGCCAAAACGGTTCTTGATTCTTGTGACATTTGAAATATCGCGCGTAGATTCTTTTACGGCTTCAATATTGTTGCATTTCAATAGTTCGTCAAACATATCCAAAGTTACCTCGACTTTATAATCGACTGGATTATTATACACCATAATAGGCAATGACGTGCTATTTGCAACGGCTTTAAAATATTCGACGGTTTCTCTTTCGCCAGATTTGTACCGCATTGGTGGCAACATCATCAAACCTTTCGCTCCATCTTCTTCAGCTTTTTGGGCAGCGAGAATTGCTCCCTTTGTAGTCTGTTCTGCGATATTTATGAGCACTGGCACTTTTCCTTTGACAATATCAACCGTGGTGGTTGTGAGAATTCGTTTTTCTCCGTCAAATAAGGTGCTGGCCTCACCCAAGGTTCCTCCGAGTACGATGCCATGAACGCCTGCATCGAGTTGGGCTCTTATGTTGAGTTCGAACGTTTTTAAATCGAGTTCGTCGTTGTCCGAGAATTTTGTTGTGACTGCGGGCATGACACCCTTCCATTGTATGCTCATAAATTTGAATTTAATCTCTAAAAATACGGTTTTCTAGATGTTACAAAAAAAAAGGCTCACAATAAATTGTGACCCTTTTAATTTAAATTGTAAACGTTTTTATTTTGACAATCCTGCTACATAGGTATAAATATAATCCCCATGCCTGCCATCAAAATATTTTTTAGCTTTTTCATCCATTGCTTTTCGTGAGGCTTCATCTTTCCAATGGGCTTCAAAAAGTTCATCATCCTTTTCGCCCATTTTATCCAAATCTCCCAATGAATCTACGAAAAACGCCTCTATAGATTCGGTACGGTCAGAACCCCAAGCATGTGCCATTGGATAGTAGGCTTTGATATATTCGTTTTTATTTATGACATTATCAAAATACTCTTTGCTTAAAGCATCAAATTCTTCATCGGTTGCTGTCTCATCGGAATAATTAAAATGTCCTTTGCGCACATAGCAAATCATATCTTTGGTGGGAGGAGCACTCATTACTTTTGCATTTTGCATCGGAGCATAAATTTCGTCAGAATGCCTTGGGGAATAATAGTTACTTCTTTTTTTGAAAAAGGCAGCACGAGCTTTTTCGTCCGGCCAAGCTGCTGCGGCAAGCTCACCATTGCGTTCAGCAGCTTTGCCGAGGGCTTCCCAAGATGGATATGTTTGCACATACAATAATTCGGTGTTATCGGGTGTCATGCGATGCAAATAAAACGAAGCGCCTGTAACATGTTCATTTTTCATGGTTATTTTGTCGAGATACTCTTTTTCAACGGCTTTCCAGTCGTCCATTTTAAAGTCATTATTGTCCATGTTCCAGTGCATGGTAGTAACAGTTACAAATTCTGGTCTGGCTTGCTCTTGCGCAAAAGTTGAAGTGGTGCACAGTAATAGCGTGATTGCCAAAACCATGAAAAAACGATTGATTGTTCTCATAATTATTGAAATTTGGTTAATATTAATTGTATAAATTATTTAAATACCAAGATTTAGGACAAATCTGAATGGGGCTTTAAAATGCAATTAAATTATTTTGTGGAGATGCTCAAATATACAAAAAATAAGTCTTGTATGTATTTGATTATTAAATTTTTATTAAAAAAGGAAAAGGCCTACAAATCGTTTTACGCCTATACCCTGCAGGCCTATCAACTATAATAATGATTCTCTCTTCTTTTTGGTCATCCCTTTGATGACCATCTCGTAGGAATGGTCGATAAGTTCGCATACAAATTGTGGTGACAATTCGCCTTTATGGATTAACACAGAATTCCAGTTGGTCTTGCTCATGTGCCAACCGGGTTGGATGCTTTCATATTCGGCCCGCAATTCCAAGGCATAGTCTGGTTCGCATTTAAGATTGACCCATGCCTCTCCAGCTTCCCATTTTTCAAGTGGAAACAAGGCAAACATCTTTCCCAAAACTTTAAATACCAAAGTGTCCTTATCAAAAGGAAAATCTTCCGTGACTGACTTTTTCTTTAAGCAATATTCCCTAAGCCGTTCGATATTCATGCTTCCAAAATTTTATACAAAACTGGTTTACTGGGTGTAGCGTCATTCTCAAAAGGTGCAATTTGAAGATTCAATAGATAACTTCCATCTTTCACTTTATTTGGGACATAGATAAACTCCGTGATGGTGCAGTCCAAACGTCGATTGCCATCAAAATTCCAAAAGGCTTTATGCGATAGTAATTTTCCACCATCATGTTCCCTGTCGACACTGGGCAAATCGATCAACAAATGTTTTATGCCTCTTTCCCGAATAAAATGCATGGCATCTTCCAAAATATAGGTCCAGTTTGTCTCAGAATAATGTCTGTTTTTTTTCTCTTCTGTATTTGGCATTGTACGGATGACCAATGCTTCTGGAGAATTGTTTTTCAACAATATTTCAATCTGATGTTTTGAAATCACTGTATCCTTAAAATATTTCTCTGGTGCAACTGAAATGACTTCAGCCGTAAAAAAAAATTGCTTAAGATTTCTATTGATGGAATGAAACTCTTCGGTAATATGGCCAATGCACTCGGTATGTGTGCCATGGGCATGTGGGTTGAAATAAATATTGTTGAAATTGACGGCTGCGCCTTTGGAAACACTCCCGATCCAATCGTCCTTGACAACCGGCTCAATGGTTGGAGCACCTATATACCATACATTGACGGTACTTTGTGAAGCAAGCAATGGAATGGAAATATCCAAAGGTTTTGATAAATCCACAATAAATTTTTTAGAATTATATTCAATGGATGTATGCATATTATGATAAGAGTTTAAAAGTGATGTCGCTTATCAATTGTCGATAAACCAATATCAAAGTAATGAATAAAATCAGCGTGCATAAAGCCTTTATAAAAGAAACCAATATATTATCATCATAAAATGCCTTAATTGCAAAAAACAAATACACGAAATTAGTGACCACAATGGCTATTTGGAGTGCTATATTCCCTAAATTATCGAGAACAATCAATAAAACACAAAACACTAAGAAGAAAGAAAAATAATGCAAAGCAAAAATGATATGTTTACCGAAAAAAAGACGCCTCTTATAGTTTATAACCATTAAAACAACGGCAAAAAAAGGAATCAGTAGAATAACTGCTGCCTTTGAATAATTTGCGGAGTTAGTATCAAATTTATATCTTAAATCGAGTTCAGTAATTCCTGACTGGCGACTCACATTATTTAAAACATTTGCTTTGTCGTTGGCAAAATAATACTTAGAAGGAATTCTTAAAATATCGGCTTGGGTAAGTAATAAAAAGAATAAAACGTTGATGACCAAAAACAATTGTATGGGCTTCATAAACGGTTTTCGGATCCCTTCTATATAATTGCTGGTTAATTTTCCAGGTTTCAAAAGCAAAAAGTAAAAACTTTTGAAAACTTTAGAATCTAAATTAAAAAGACCTCCTATGCTTTCGCTTACCAAAGTTTTGAAATGAAAATCATTTTCCTCCACCACTTTTTCGCCGCACTGGTGACAATAGTTGCCTTGAAGTGATTGGTTGCAATTTTTACAAATATTGGATGTAATCCCAGTGCTCATTTTAAATTCAGCATAAATAAATCGGAGGCAATGCCGTCACTCAAAAACTTTGCTCTTTTGCTGACAAGCAATTTGCCATCATCAAGATACAATAAATGTTCATTCAAATGTTTTTGAGATTGATTTAAAAGATAGGTTTTATAATTCTCACCAAAATCCTTTGCAACTTTCTCCAACGACACCCCCCAAATGGTTCGCAATCCCGTCATAATGTATTCGTTATATTTATCGATGGTTGATAAGGTTTCCATTTCAATGGGAAGCTGATTTTTTTCTAACGATTGAATGTACTTGGCATTGTTCCGAACGTTCCAACCTCGTTGATTTCCGTTAAAGGAATGTGCTGAAGGTCCAATGCCCAAATATGGTTTTCCTTGCCAATAGGCCGAATTGTTCTTGCTGAAATATTCAGGTTTTCCAAAATTGGAAAGTTCGTAATGAACAAAACCATTAGCTTCGAGTTTTTCAATGAGAATATGGAATTGTTCTTGTGCCAAATCATCATCCACATTTTTGATAATTCCATTTTTGATAAACGATTCCAATGCCGTTTTGGGCTCCACAGTCAACGCATAACTCGAAATATGTGGAATGTTGAAGGATATGGCCGTCTCTATATTTTGAATCCAACGGTCATTGCCCAAACCCGGAATGCCGTAGATCAAATCAATGGAAATATTTTCGAAGTGGCGAGTCGCTTCCTGCAAGCAATTTTTAGCTTCTACGGCGTTGTGAGCGCGGTTCATCAATTTTAAATCTTCTTCAAAAAAAGATTGGATGCCAATGCTCAATCTATTTATAGGGGAATTTGCCAGTTCGTTTATTCGAGCATTTGACAAATCATCAGGGTTAGCTTCCAAAGTGATTTCAGGGGTCTCAACAACATCATAATTTTTGTAAACCGAATCAATCAACAATCGTAATTCGTCAATCGTCAATAAACTTGGTGTGCCGCCACCAAAATAGATGGTTTCGACTCCCGAGAATTTGGGATTGTCTTTAAATTCATTCTTGCGTAATTCCATCTCATTAACTAAGGCAATGACCAACTCATCTTTCTTCTTTAACGAAGTCGAAAAATGGAAATCACAATAGTGACAGGCTTGCTTGCAAAATGGAATATGGATGTAGATGCCTGCCATTAAAAAGATTTAATCCAGACGATTAAAAATGAAATCCCATATCCTAAAACCATATAAAAAAAGACAGCAAAAAAGTAAAATAATACAACTTTGATATAGGTGATTACATTTTTATTTTGAAAAAGTGACGCTAACGCATAAATCACATAGAAAAAAAACAAAATAAAAGGTAACATTTTAAATTGATTACTCACAAACTGAAGTAAAAACATATTAATGGTTGTAATAATAATATAGAAACCTATGGCATAAAATGAAATTGCTAAATATTCAGCCAGAGAAAAATTGCGATAAAAAAACAGTTTAATTACAATAGCAAAAGAAAAAACAAAGGTAAATATGATATTGTTAATATTCTTCGCCATATAAATTCCGGCATCATGAACTAACCCCATATCTACAGATTGATTCTCAGCTTGAACTATGTTTTGCATTGGGTCGTAATCCAATAGTGCTCTTACTAGCACAAACACAATAGTTGTTAAAATAAAAAAAGGGACTGGCTTATAATAGGTTTTCCTCTTTCCTGATAAATAATCTAGAAATAGTCTTTCTGGCTTTAATACCAATGTTTTTATGGTGACCCAAAAAGGTGAATCAATAGAGAACATTGCACTTATGGCATCCTGAAAAGTTTCTGAAAATGTGACTTTATCTATGGACGCTCGTTGTCCGCAATTTTGACAATAATTGCCGTTAATTTCAGAATTACAATTTTTACAATTCTTCAGATTATCCATTTGAATTATTTCTTAATTCTATCCTCATTCTGTTTCACAAAAGCGCCCCATCCAGAATAACTATTTCCAATCTCAATCTTTCCAGCGTTGTAAAAATGACAAACCGCCGCCGCCAAGCCGTCCGTTGCATCAAGGTTTTTTGGCAGTGTTTTCAATCCTAATAAACTTTGAAGCATTTTTGCAACTTGCTCTTTGCTGGCATTACCATTTCCTGTAATCGCCATTTTTATTTTCTTGGGAGAATATTCCGTGATTGGAATTTCCCGACTTAAACCTGCCGCCATGGCAACACCTTGGGCACGCCCGAGTTTCAGCATACTTTGTACATTCTTTCCAAAGAATGGTGCCTCAATGGCAATTTCATCTGGATGATGCGTGTTTATCAGTTCTATGGTACGATCAAAAATGAGTTTCAATTTTAGATAATGGTCATCATATTTTTTTAAATCCAATTCGTTGAGTTGCATGAATTGCATTGATTTCCCAACCACTTTTATGAGTCCAAACCCCATAATGGTTGTTCCTGGATCGATTCCCAATATGATTTTTTCTTTTGCCATCAATTGCAATAATAACAGCCACTTAACGAGAATGAAATTCCAAAAGTAATAGTAGTAAGGTTTCCATTGAATGATCCAAAGCCTTCAGAAAGAGGGTCAAAATCCTTAGCAAACCCATATATATAGGAGACGTCCGTAAACAAAGAAATGGTATCTGTCATGGTATAATGAACTTCAATCCCAGCCATTGCATTTAGAAAAGACACCTTATTATCGGCATAATTACCGAGTGGTTTTACAAATGTATAGCCCGGGCCAACATGACCTACAAGGCCGAGACGCGGTGGCAAAAAACCCAGAGGCGTGACATCATATACCGCTTGGATGTTAAAGCGGGAATAGTTATCCTTAAATTCTGGTGAGGTATCCGAATTTGAAAATCGGTTAAACCCAAAATCCAACTTTGCTCCCAATTGTTCAGCAAACATATATTGAACCCCAGCATTTACCGTTGGGAAATTTATTGGCTTCGCCTCAAAAGTTTCGACAAATCCGCCAGCAGAGGGACTATTAACTCCAAGGGCAATATGGGCTTTTATCTTATTTTTTGCACTTTGAGAAAAGGTATGGAAGCAAAAGCTCAACAAAACTATATAAAGAAGATATTTTTTTGAGGACATGAGTATCTAGTTTTAATTGGTTTAATTTGTGATCAATGATAAAGACCTTGCCATACAAAACTAAACAATTCTTGGTTGTGGTGATTAAATTAAGTATTGTAGTTGTTGCTTTCTATTATATCTATCACAAATTAATTTACAATTCCGAATTGGAATTAAATGTCTTTGTAGCATTTCTATCCACAAATGATATTTTCTCATTTAAAAACAGTGCCATTTTAGTAATGTTGACAATTTTAAACTGGTTTTTTGAAATTTTGAAATGGAAAGTGTTGGTTTCTTCTGTGACTTACATTACATTAAAAAAGGCTATGGAGCAAAGCCTAAGCGCATTGACCGCGTCCTTATTGACACCCAATAGAATAGGCGAATACGGAGCAAAAGCCATTTATTTTCCAAGACCACTTCGAAAAAAAATAATGTTGATCAACCTAATTGGTAATATGATGCAAATGACCACGACGGTTTTATTTGGTATCGTTGGGGTTGCGTTCCTATCAAAAAACCACTCAATGCCATTCAATTTTCTCAAGGCATCACTTTTTGGAATTATCGTCCTCATTATTTTGGGAATAATTTACTTTAGTCTGAAAAGGAATCGATTTGAAATAAAAGGATTTTCATTGAAAAATATTTCAAGCTTTATTTATTATATTCCGTCAGACGTTAAACTAAAGTCCTCCCTTTTTTCTGTATTTCGATATGTTATTTTTTCTTTCCAATTTTATTATATGTTGACCATTTTTGGCGTTTCCCTTGATTATTTTAATACCATGATGATGATAAGCAGTATGTATTTGCTATCATCCATTATCCCATCAATTATCATTTTTGATGTGGTCATCAAAGGCAGTGTGGCAGTATATTTGTTTTCAATCATTGGTGTTCCCGATTTGACTGTTCTCTGCATAGTTACAATAATGTGGTTGCTCAATTTTGTTGTTCCAAGTGTTTTTGGAAGTTTTTATGTGCTTAATTTTAACTTTCTAAAACAAGAAGATAACATATGACGCTAATTTCTATTTGTATTACTCTTATTTATTTGATTCTCATCGGGAGTTTGGTATATGGGTGCGATAGGGTTAGAGAGTTTTCGCTAAAGGATTTGGCACCAAAAACCAAATTTTCCGTCATCGTTCCTTTTCGGAATGAGGAAAAAAACTTGTCTCCTCTCATGGAATCAATTTCAAAATTAAATTATCCAAAGGAATTATTTGAAATCATTTTTGTGGATGATGATTCGGATGATGATTCTGTAAAGGTTCTCAATAAAATAAAGGACATGACAATTACCAATCGAACCGACATTCATATAATTTCAAATAATAGAACCACAAAATCCCCAAAAAAGGACGCCATCACCACGGCCATCCTGCAAGCCAAATATCACTGGATAGTAACCACCGATGCCGATTGCGTAGTACCAAGGTTTTGGCTCGATAGTTTTGATGAATACATACAAATGCATCAACCTGAATTTATTGCCGGTCCTGTGACGTATTCTAGACAGACCACATTTTTAAATCGTTTCCAACTTCTGGATGTTTTGAGTTTGCAAGGTGCTACCATTGGCGGGTTTGGAATTGGTCAACCATTTTTGTGCAATGGTGCAAATTTGGCCTATAAAAAAGAACTTTTTGAAAATGTTAAAGGCTTCCAGGGAAATCATGCAATTGGCAGTGGGGACGATATTTTCATGCTTGAGAAAGTTGTGAAGAATTATCCCGATAAGGCAAAATATTTAAAATGTGAACAAGCAATAGTATCTACTTTGCCTCAGCCAAATTTTGATTCTTTAATTTCCCAACGTGTGCGATGGGCAGCAAAGACAAGTGCTTATCACAATTGGTTTGGAAAGTTATCAGGCATCGTCGTTTTCCTGATGAATGGTGGATTATTGATCTTCGGTCTTTTGTCTTTGTCAGGAATTATCAATCTGAAAATTCTGCTATACCTTGTGGTCATCAAATTCGGAATTGATTTTTTATTGATTTACAAAGCCGCCGTTTTTACCAGTCAGAAGGATGCTTTAAAATCTTATTTCTTTGCTTTTTTACTTTATCCTTTTTTTAGCACTTATGTCGTTTTTGTATCTCTCTTGAAGGGGTATCAATGGAAAGGACGCAAGTACTTTAAATAGTGTGAGAATGATTTATTTTTGTTAGATTTACTTGATAAAATTTCATTAATTATGAAGAAGTTTTTTTTGTTTCTGTACTTTTTATTTAGTTACACTTTAATTCACGCACAAGCTTCCTATACCGTAAATGGCGAAACACTTCAACTCAAAACAGAAGTGGAGGGAACCTTGGATTTGTTATGGAATATCATCGATGACGAATATCGCTATTTCATCAGAACATCTGATAATACCATTACAGAACTCGTCAACACAAGAGATGACAATGACAATTACAACGAACAATACAAAACAACCCTTGCCAATGCAACTTCAGGTGCCGGAAATTCAACTGACAAAGTTAATTTGACGCTTCCAAGCCTTATCACTTATATTGAAGCTTATAACAAAAGTCAGGATGCGAATTTTAAAAGTACACATTTTAAAAGTAAAGCCCAATTGCGTTTGCAAGTTTTTGGTGGGATTACCAACAGCCCTTTTGTAAACAATCCTGAAAACATAAAAACCCCTGTTTTTGGTGCAGAATTGGAAGTATCTGAAGGGAAGGAATCGCCACGCCATTCAGGATTTATTCAGATTCGCCATGTTTTGGATGATGAAGAAAGTTTCCCATATTCAACAACAGAATTATCTCTGGGTTACCGATTTAGATTTATAAGATCGAGAGGCTTTAATTTGTTTGCCGACGTTAAGGTGGCCACCGTAAATATCTCCAAAGGGCGAATTTCAGAAAGTGAAGGCCTGGTCGTTTATAATAAAGAAGCCACCAATACCGCATTTGACGTGCCTTTTGTTTTTGGTATCGGTGCAGATATAAGAATCTCGAATAGAAGTTTTATTACACTTGGTTACAATCAATTATTTGCCGTATTATTGGACAACCAAGGAAATTTTTCTACGGATGTGACTTTGGGATATAAGGTGCAGTTATAAAACAGTTAATTGATATTCACAACCACCGGCAAATTAAATTCAGTGGCTACTTGCTGACTTCGTTTGATAGCTGGAAAGATTTTTGGGAGCGAGTCAAAACTATGGCGCAAAAGACTGTCCAATTGAGGGATTTGTGTTTTTGTCACCTCGCTGCTCACAATGTCCTTAAGGCTAAAATTCCCCTTATTATCTATATGGATTTTTAAAAGGATGGTGTCACTGACATCTTCGGTAACTACAATATTTTGATTGGCAAGATGCTCGTTTAACCGATTGCGCAGCACATCCTCAAAACATCCCCTTTTGTTGTAGGTAGAATCGCAAATGGAAAATGTCGGATATTCATCCACATCATTCCAATTGATAGACTTCATCTCTTCTTCAACAATGGTCTTGGTATCGATTTTCTTTTTGTCGAAGTAGTCGCAGGAAGTCAGAAATATTAGAATTGCAATAAGGATTAGTCGCTTCATGAACCATTGTACTGAGACCGAAAAGTACAATTTTTTTTGATATTAATTAATGGATTGGATAATGGGAATTGCATACGGAAAATTCGAATGGGTTAAACAAAAAATCAGTTAGATATTCATTCAATACGTTAAAAGCTCAAAGACCTTCATGACATAAACACAAAACAAACTTATAAAAACAAATTGAAGTTATTTTCATCCTTCAAACTAGGAATTTATTTTATACGGGTAGCGCATAAACAAACCCGAAATCTTCAAGAGCGAAGATTATCGGGTTCATTCTTTTTTGCTATAATTCAACAAATTACTAGAGGGATTACTATTTGTTTGTTGACATTTCAAATATATGCAACCGAATTATATTTTTCTTGCGGAAAAACCGTAAACATGTTACGGAAAAACCGTAGTCTGTAACGATAGCAAGGGTTTGAGCCGCGAAAAAAATTTCAAAAAAATTGAAGAAATTTGAAACTTTAACATTTATTCTATAAAAATCCCTTTTTTCTGGCCTCCATGATTAAGGTTTCGTCCTTCCCGTCAGTAATGGAAAATAATTCCTTGAGCTGCTTTTTTCGTTTTTCGATG
Source organism: Aquaticitalea sp. (assembly GCA_041748055.1). Lineage (GTDB taxonomy): Bacteria > Bacteroidota > Bacteroidia > Flavobacteriales > Flavobacteriaceae > JBPOFM01. The sequence goes on along the minus strand of JBGTDZ010000232.1, from coordinate 2,425 downwards.
GAACTTATGGACAAATCGATATGTTCGGGCAAGCTCCGGGTTTTTATCCCCCGGGATAGAAGATGCAAAATTTTTCTGTTGGTCTCGTCAATGTAAATTTCATTGACAATTATCTTGTTCAAAAACTGGCTCACAGTACTGCTGTAGTATGGGGGTGCCACCAAAATATGCTGAAAAGCTTCTGCCAGTTCGCTCGATGTCAAATCACTTTTTATCAGAAATCCGTCGGGATTGATGTTCTTTATGATATTATGAATGCGATATGATTCGTTGAACATGGTCAGGATGACAATTTTTCCCTTAGGCATCAATTGCTTTGATAATTTAGCCAAATCTTCACCTGATGTCAACGCACCATCCTTGGAAGCCGGCAGGCTGATATCAAAAAAAAGGACATCATAAGGCTTTTCCCTGGCAGCCTTGCGCATCAATAGATCGGCAGTATCACAGTCATTTGCAGTATCGATAATCAAGGTTTGGTCTTCACGTTTAGTTGCCATCAAAGTGTTCTGATAGCCTTCAATAATAATAGGATGATCATCGACCATTAAAATATTGAGTACTTGCTTCATGATGGTTTTATTGAGTAAGGTATGTTTATAGTTATCGTTGTTCCTTTATTGATTTCAGAATCAAATTCGACAGTTCCGTTTACCTCGTCAACTCTTGAATTGATGTTTTTGAGACCAATTCCCTTTTTGCTTTTATTGACCAAAAAGCCTTTACCGTTGTCATTAATGATCAAGCAAATTACATCATTTTGAAGTTGAAAACTAATTTTTATATGAGAGGCTTCTGCATGTTTGTAGATGTTCTGCATGGTCTCCTGCAAAATTCTATAGATATGGATCTTGGTTTTATTGGAAAGCACTTCCCAATGTATATCTTCACTGTGAAAAAATTCATAGGATAATCCATAAGCTTCAGTTTGCTTCAGAATCAGGGCATCCACAATATCCATGAACCCTGAACCAGAAACAAAATCGATGTTCAGGTCATGGGAAATTTTTCGGATGTCGTTTTCAATATTTTTAAGGTCAGAAATGTAACCCATTCGCTTTTGGATAGCTTCTTTTCCATCTGAAAAATTCAAACTGTCTAGGCTTAAGCGAGTACCAAAAAGCCTACCGAGAATACCGTCGTGGATTTCTTGTGAAATTCTTTTCTTTTCATTCGCCCGTGCTTCATCCACCTTGTCTTGTTGCGAAAGCATGAGATTGTAAATTTCTTCATTTGATTTTTGTTGCTCTCGCTCAAAATTCAGTTCCTTATTCTTGGCTCTTTGGGTAATAATAATATATAATAAAAACAGTGTTACCAGCAATATTATCGACACAATCAAAAGCCAAAAACGTTGGGTGGCAAAACGTTCGTTTTCCTGTTCAATTTGGTCGGTCTCATACGCAACTCGTGCAAATTTATTTCTTATACCCCGTTCATGTTGCAATAAACTATCGCTTAATTTTATATGTTCGTTCAGGTATCTTTTGCCTTCGTCGCCTTCATTTACCTCGGAAAGTACAAGCATGGACTCCAGCAAAATATCATTGGATTTTGTTTCCTTTGCCAATTTATAGGACTCATGGGCATAATTTAAAGCGCTGTCTATTTTATTTTGCTCTTTATAAAATTTAGACAAATCTATGGTAATTGCCAATTTTGTAATCTGGTCATCAAGACTATCACTTAATTTATAAGCCTTTTTTAACATGGCCTCAATACGATCATAATCCTTTGATTTGGCCTCAAATTCTGTGAAGGCAATATTATCGAGAAGTAACGGATACATGGTGGGGTCAATTTCAAACAATTCTTTTTGCACGAATAAATCATTGTACAGTTGAAGCGCCTTTTTGTAGTCGCCCTTTTTTCTAAAAACAAATGCCATGTTATGAATCGATAAGCACTTGATAAAATAGCCATCATCCATCTTATTAGAGACATCAATAGCTTTCTGATGATAGTCTAATGACAGGTCATATTGATTTAAATAGGAGGTTATAATACCAAGTCTATTATATAGAATCCAGGCATTATCTAAATTCAGTTCGGTCTTTGGCAGAGCTTCAAGAAGTTTGAGAGCCTTAACGGACATTTCCTCACTTCCGAAATAATCCTTCTCATTGTGCTGAACCAAAGATAGATTGGATAATGCCTCAACGATTCTTGAGCGGTCACCGACATATTCAAAATTTTTGATGGCATTGGAAAAGTAAAAGTAGGCACTATCATTTTGTATATTTTCCATATGATAGTAACCCAAGTTATGACTTGCAATTCCAATGGCCAACGTGTCTTTCAAACGCTTGGCAAGCCTTAAATTTTTATGGTTGATGGTATTGAAAGCATTATAATCTCCTTGAACCAGATAAGCACTCGAAAGAATTCGATTGCTTTTTAAAATGATACTGTCAATCTGTGTTTC
>JBGTDZ010000231.1:0-17116 GCA_041748055.1 Aquaticitalea sp. | reverse complement strand
ACGTGCAGTCTGGCCTGTTAAAAGCCGGATTGAATAATTATGGGATTGGACTCACCTTTAACGTCTATAAAGATGAATAATCCTTGGCATCTTTATCTCATGGCAGGAATGTATGTGTTTGCAGGATTCATGCATTTTGTAAAGCCAAAAATGTATATGCGCATCATGCCGCGCTATTTGCCAAATCAAAAACTTTTGGTATTGTTGAGCGGCGTAGCAGAAATTCTGTTGGGTATCGGCTTGTGTTTTGAGGTAACGAAGACCATTTCTATTTATGGCATCGTAGCTATGTTGGCAGTTTTTCTATTGGTTCATTTTTATATGCTTTCAGGTAAGAAAGCTTCGGCTGGAATTCCAAAATGGATTTTGCTGTTACGGATTCCGCTGCAATTTGGATTGATGTATTGGGCTTGGTGGTATTTATAGATGGTTGACTTTATCAGAAAAAACAGTTAACTTCGTTTAACGTCTGATATAAAACATTGAAACCCTTTCATATCAATCGAGTTAGCCGACATTACAGAAAATAGAAAAGTTAGAACCATTGAAAATAAATTATGATTTTATTGCCAAAGTTTGGAAACATTCATCTTCAGGCGGCTGGTACTTTATTTCACTTCCAGAAATATATTCTACAGAAATAAGAAAAATTCTATTTAGAGAAGAAGAAGGATGGGGAAGATTAAAAGTTCTTGCTAAAGTTCGAAATTCAGAATGGAAAACTGCAATCTGGTTTGATACAAAGCACAACACATATTTACTTCCAATAAAATCAGACATTAGAACAAAAGAAAAAATAGAACTTGAAAATGAAATCCATATAACAATTTCAATATGACGAGTATGTAACGTCAGCTAACACTATCTAAAAAAAGATTGCTGTATTTGAGGTAAAATAATGTTTATATTTACCATTAAAACGGTCGCGTTTGCAGAAAATACTCAGGTCGCCAAAACGCAACCATCTTTAGCCGAGACCGTTAAACCATCTCATCCAAATCAATCCACTTCAAAATCAAAATAAGTCTCCGGGAACGGTTCCCATCCCAGCGTGAAATGCCACCATTCATTGGCATAATTCCTGAAATTATGTTTTTTCATAATGTTTTGCAATAATTCTCGGTTGGCTTTTTGACCTTCCGATATCCCATCATAATCTACCCAAGATTCCTCACCAAAAAAATCATAAGCACTGCCCATGTCCAAAGGGATGCCTGTATTGCCATCCGTAATGGTCAAATCCACAGTACTTCCCCTACTATGACCAGATCGAGTGGCGATGTAACCTTCATTGAATAAATTCCGCTTGTCAACTCGTGGATAAAATTGTCGCTTATTAATAGTGTCCCCTAAATCACGAGCCCATTCCATAAATCGATTTACTGCACGCTGAGGTCGATACCCATCATAAACCTTTAGACAATAATTTTGAACCTGCAATTCGTCCTGCACTGATTTTAATGCTTCGGCAGCTTGTTTCGTTAAAATAAGTCTGTTTGAATTATAACCCTGAATCGTATCTCCTACAAAATTGTTAGAGGTATAATATCTCAGTTCGACATCCAAATCGGGAATCATGGATTTTACATACACAAAACCTTGGGGTAAAGAGGATGCATCTTGTTTGGTAAAGGCCAAGCAAAACGACGTAATTGCAAATAGAAATATTTTGTGTTTCATGATGATTGAGCTAATTTAGAAAAAAATTATCGATGGATTTGTTTTCTTCAGAAATAAAGGTATTCTCGCTTCCAAATGCTGAAATGATTTATGTCCCCAATTTTTACAACATCGAAAAAGCTAATCAATATTTAAATTTTTTTATAAAGGACATTCCTTGGCAGCAAGATAATATTACCATTTTTGGAAAAACACATAAGCAACCGCGATTGACTTCCTTGTTTGCCAATAATGATTTACCATACCGATATTCCAATATTAAAATGACACCCCATCCTTTCACGAAAGAATTATTGCAGATTAAAAAAGATGTTGAAGCTGCAACAAATCATGATTTTACCACGGTTTTATTAAATTTTTATAGAAATGGCAACGATAGTAACGGTTGGCATGCGGACAATGAAAAGGAATTGGGAACAAACCCAACTATTGCATCCTTGAGTTTTGGAGCGCCTCGACTATTTCACTTTAAACATCGACTGATAAAGGACGAAAAACACAAATTAATGCTTGACACAGGTAGTCTATTGGTGATGAAAGGAGAGATGCAGCTCTATTGGTTACATCAACTCCCAAAGACAAAACGGGAGATTGGCGAACGGGTCAACTTGACCTTTAGGACAGTATTATAAAAGAAAAAGTCGAGGTCCCTCAACCTCGACTCTTCTAATTTGCTTTCGTTTACACTGCAGATTTGGGGTCTCCAAAGTCAACAACATAATGCAAATATTAATTAATTAATCCATTGAACTAAAAACTAAATTTTAGTACACTTCAAATGTAAAAATATATTTTAAATAATCTGTTTAAATACATATTAAATCGATGAAATGCATTATATTTTAACATTATCAGTTGTAATATTGCTTTTAATCGATGAAATGCATGAGTTGTGGTTTCTATTTTGGCATTTTTTTCAATTCGGAATAAAATTTGTTCCTCATTTAAGACGTTAATAAAATAATATTTACTTTTAGTTGCAATTTAATCCCTCAAATATGAAGAATATCATAATTGTTTTTTTTAGCCTTACCAGTACATTCTGTTTTTCACAAGAAGTCACTTATAAATCCACTGAAATATCCATTTCCAAATTTATCGATGGCACTTTGACCTCCCCGAACAGTGGCTCTAACACCCTGGCTATCATTATTGCAGGTTCTGGCCCCACAGATAGGGACGGCAATCAAAATTTCCTGAAAACCAATAACCTAAAAAAACTGGCAATTGCATTGACCAATAATGGCATAGCCGCATTTAGATATGACAAACGGACAGTGAAGCAGATTCGAAAAGGGAATTTTGATGCAAATGTTAAATTTGATGATTTTGTCAATGATGCAAAGGATGTTTTGGATTATTTTAAGAAACAAAATACGTACAAAAAAATCTATATAATTGGCCACAGCGAGGGCAGCCTAATAGGATTATTGGCCGCAAAAGATAGTGCCGATGGGTTTATTTCCCTGGCTGGTGCAGGTCAAAGTATTGATTACGTTATTAAAGAGCAAGTACAAAAAACAGCTCCAATGTTTACCGAGGACACCAAAAGGGTTTTCGGAATTTTAAAGGAAGGCAAAACCACAACCGATTATCCCCCTGCCCTAGCTTCGCTATTTGATATAAGCATTCAGCCCTATATGTCCAGCTGGATGAAATATAATCCAACAGAAGAAATAGGCAAACTTACCATGCCTGTTTTAATAATAAATGGCACCAAGGATTTGCAAGTGAGCGTCGAGGAAGCCAAATTATTGAGCGATGCCGCTAAAAATTCAGAATTGAAGTTGATTGACAAAATGAACCACGTGCTATTTATCATTGAAGGTGACGACCAGGAAAATTCGAAATCATACAATGACCATGCTGGCAAAGTTGCGAATGAATTGATCAATGGTATAGTTGCGTTTATAACAAAATAAATTTGTTACTTATTATATAAATCAAAAAAGCATCCCGAATTTGGGATGCTTTTTCTTATTAACTAACCAACCAAATGTAACGTTAACAATCTCTAAAGGTTAACTACTCCTTTTTTGTAATGTAGAGCATAATCTGTTACGAGTAACATATTTCAAACTTCGTGCCAAAAATAATTTGCACAGTAAATAATTTTATTATATCTTTATGATATCATTATAATATCATATTGAATTAATTAAAACCACCAATCATGAAAGAAGAGAAAGTTATTGTCCCTGCCAACGGTTATCTGATGCTGTTCCTATTTTTACTATTGTTTTTTGGTGGCATTGCGGCTATTCCATTGACCAAAAACCCTTGGTATGCGGCCGCAATTGTCGTCGCCATTTTTATCGCTCCTGGTTTCTTAATGGTGCAACCCAATAATTCCAGGGTACTGTTGTTGTTTGGAAAATATGTAGGATCTGTGAAACGGAATGGCTTTTATTGGGTCAATCCATTTTTTACAAAAACCATGATTTCCCTACGTGCCAGTAATTTTGATAGCGAACGTTTAAAAGTAAATGACAAAATGGGAAATCCTGTAATGATCAGTACCATTTTGGTTTGGCGTGTTGAGAATACTTATAAAGCCGCTTTTGATGTTGATAATTTCGAAAATTTCGTACGTGTCCAAACGGATGCTGCAGTGCGTAAATTGGCAAGTATGTATCCTTATGATAATTTTGCAGATGAAGGCTTGGACGAAGATATCACTTTACGATCCAGCGTCAACGAGGTGAGTGAAGCACTAGAAAAAGAACTCGAAGACCGTTTAGCAATTGCTGGTATCGAAGTGTTGGAAGCAAGAATTGGATATTTAGCCTATGCCCAGGAAATTGCCAGTGCCATGCTAAGGCGCCAACAAGCCACCGCCATCGTTGCCGCAAGACATAAAATCGTGGAAGGCGCCGTAAGTATGGTCGAAATGGCCTTGGAAGAGTTGAGCAGAAAAAAAATCATAGATTTGGATGAGGAACGCAAGGCCGCCATGGTCAGCAACCTGATGGTCATTTTGTGCAGTGATAAAGACGCCACTCCTGTTGTAAATGCTGGAACTTTAAATCATTAATCATGAAAGAATACAAAGTAGCCACAAGACCGGTTGGATTTTCAAACAACAATAAAAAACTTGAAGATTTTTTGAACCAACATGCTAATCAAGGTTGGCAAATGTTGCATATCGATCAAAGTCTGACGACCATCATTTTTGAACGCGAAAAAAATCGGTAACATGAATACTGACAGGCCACAATTAAATGTACCATTGAAAGGAATTGATGTAATGATTGAAATACTTACAGCAATCATCATAATTTTACTGTTCGTTTTAACTTTTGTGGAATATTCTGGAATTTCAGAAAAAGTTCCATTGCACTTTGACGCCTCTGGAAAACCAGATAGGTATGGTGACAAATCAAGTTTGATCCTGCTGCCCATTATAGGCCTCGCATTGACGACTTTAATGTATATTTTTTCAAAATATCCCCATTTACATAATTACATGGTAAATATTACTGAAGAAAATGCTTTAAAAAATTATCGTTTCAGTTCACGAATTTTACGTTTCACAAGTTTAAGCATAGCAGTGCTTTTTGCCAGTATCCAATTTGTCATCATTCAAATGGGTAAAGGACAAGACATCAACTTGGGTCCTTGGTTTTTACCCATAGTTGTTATTATCAGTATTTTATTTCCCATCAGTATTTTTACGTATCAATACAAAATGAACAAAAAATAACATGTCCAAAAAGAAAGCCTTTGCATTACGAATCGATGAGACTATGCTCAAAGCTCTTGAAAAATGGGCTTCTGATGAGTTCAGGAGCATCAATGGCCAAATTGAATGGATGTTAATGCAGGCGCTCAAGGACCAGAACCGATTGCCCAATCCAAAAAATAAAACAAACACCGAAAGTGAGCCATGATCCCGATAACTATCGGAGCTTTTTTTTACACTCAAATTGTGGTATTTTGCAATTTAAATCCTAACTGACATGGAAAATTCTCCAGTTTTCACAAATGACGGCATCGTGTTCGGGCTTTTGATGCTCGCCCTTGGCTTCGTGTTCTACACAGAATCCAAAACAACTGGATTTTGGCCGAAATTCTATAAATACATTCCCGGTCTGTTGATGTGCTATCTGATTCCTTCCATTTTCAACTCATTGAATTTGATTGACGCAGATGTTTCAAAAACCTATTATGTGGCAAGTCAATATTTATTACCTGCTTCGCTGGTATTGCTGACAATAAGCATTGATTTAAAAGCTATTTTTAGTCTCGGATGGAAAGCATTGGCCATGTTTTTTACAGGTACGGTCGGAATAATCATTGGAGGTCCTATTGCTATTTTGATCATTTCAACTTTCTCTCCAGAAACTGTTGGAGGCGCTGGATTTGACGCCACCTGGAGAGGTTTGGCCACCCTTGCCGGAAGTTGGATTGGTGGTGGAGCCAACCAAGCGGCCATGTTGGAAATTTATGAATTCAACCAAGAATTGTATGGCGGTATGGTTTTGGTGGACATTGTTGTTGCCAACATTTGGATGGCTGTATTACTTTTTGGGATAGGAAAGAAAAACAAAATAGATACTTGGTTAAAAGCGGACAATTCCGCAATTGATGAATTACGATTAAAAGTACAGATGTTCACAGATAAAATTACCCGTGTTCCATCACTAACCGATATAATTGTCATCTTGGCTTTTGCCTTTGTTGCCGTAGGAATTTCGCATTTCGGAGCCGATGTTATTGCTTCCTATTTGGTTACCAATTTTGAGGCCGTGAGCAATCCAAAAAGTGCCTTGTCTTCATTTGGAAGCAATTTCTTTTGGCTCATTTCCATTGCAACTTTAATGGGAATCCTATTATCCTTTACAAAAGCAAAAAATTATGAAGGGGCAGGGGCGAGTAAAATAGGAACTGTTTTTATTTACATTTTGGTGGCAACAATCGGCATGAAAATGGACTTGGGCAAAATCTTTGAAAACCCTGGATTGATTTTAATAGGATTGGTCTGGATAGCAGTCCACGCCATATTATTGATTGTGGTAGCAAAACTAATCAAAGCACCCTATTTTTTCCTGGCCGTTGGCAGCCAAGCAAATGTTGGCGGAGCTGCTTCTGCTCCTGTCGTTGCGGCGGCCTTCCATCCAAGTTTAGCAACGGTGGGTGCCCTCTTGGCTGTGTTTGGTTATGTAATCGGTACTTATGGTGCCATATTATGCGCAGAGCTTATGAAAATAGCTTCAGCAGGTTAGCATTTAATGAATTTTTATAGGATATTTGCGCTCCAGAATTTTAAACTTTTCATGAAAAAAATTATATCTCTTGTAATTGCTATTCTTGTTTTTGCGTGTGCAAATGATTCTTCAAATTTTACCTTAAAAGGAAATATTAAAAACTTAAAAAAGGGAACAGTTTACCTTCAAAGATTACAAGATTCTTTACTGGTGACAATAGATTCCTTGGTAATTAATGGCAAATCGGAATTTGAATTGAAAACGGAATTGGAGTATCCGGAAATGCTCTATTTGAAATTGCACAAGTTTGATAATGAAGAACACATCATTCCGTTTTTTGCTGATAAAGGGATCACGGAAATCAATTCCAATTTGAAAAATTTCGAGTTGGACATAAAAATCAAAGGCTCTAAACAACATGAAAAATATGAAGAGTACAAAAAAATGATGTCAAGATTCAATGATCAAAATCTGGATTTGATCAAAGATAATTTTGATGCCCAAAAGGATAATGATACTACTAAATTCAATTCGACCGTAAAAAATTATAATAGCCTTATAAAACGAAAGTATTTGTACACCATCAATTTTGCAATCAACAACAAAGACAGTGACGTTGCTCCTTATTTGGTGCTATCGGAAATCAGTGATGCCAATATCAAGTATTTGGATACGGTAAACAATGCCTTGACTTCAGAAGTAAAAGCTTCAAAATACGGGAAGGAATTACAAGCTTATATTGAGAAAAGAAAAACCGAATGAGAGTCCGATCCAGTGATTCCATGTCAAATTTTAGAATAAGTTGATTTTAAAAGCCTTACATTTCGGAGTTAAAAAATAGCCTCATTCTTCTATGTATTCAGTTTTGAATCGTTTCAATATCAACAAACAAAAACTCACTTTCTGGGGCAAAAGAATAGGGCTTGGATTTGCAATTCTATTTGCAATTCTATTGTGCTTTTATGCCAGCATCTATTTTGGACTTTGGGGAAAAATTCCTTCGAATGAAAAACTAGTCGATTTAAAGCAGAGCCAGGCCACACAGATATTGGACAAAAACAACGACCTTATTGGCAAACTGTACATCTATGATAGACAGTCCATTAAATTTTCAGATTTTCCTCAACATCTCCTTGACGCCTTGATTGCCACTGAAGACGCCAGGTTTTACAAGCATAATGGAATTGATAGTAAAAGTCTTTTAAGGGTATTCTTTAAAACAATTTTATTGTCCGATGAATCTTCTGGCGGTGGAAGTACCATAACCCTGCAGTTGGCGAAAAATCTTTTTGGTAGAGACCAGACTGGTGCAATGGGCATGGTAGTGAATAAAATAAAGGAAAGCATTGTTGCCAAGCGTATAGAATCCCTTTACAGCAAGGAGGAAATCCTCACTCTTTACCTTAACACCGTACCTTTTCCTGATAATACGTATGGAATAGAAAGTGCTTCCGAAAAATTCTTCAACGTTCATACCAAGAATTTGAATTTAAACCAATCTGCTACGCTCGTAGGTTCGCTAAAGGCAAATAATACTTACAACCCGAGATTGTTTCCAGATAAGTCAACAGCCCGACGCAATATAGTAATAGACCAAATGGTCAATTATAATTACCTTCAAGAAGAGGAAGCTGTTAAATCAAAAAAAGAACCCATCGTTTTGGATTATCAATACTATGCTCCAAATCAGGGATTGGCACCCTATTTTCGGGCTGAAATTAAAAAACAGTTGGATTCTATATTAGCTCAAAAAAAATATCTGAAACCCGACGGGGAAATGTACAATCTGTTTCATGATGGACTCAAAATCCATACAACTCTCGATAATTCCATGCAACGTTACGCAGAGGAAGCCATGCAAGAGCACATGAAAAATCTTCAGCAGCAATATGAGATTGCTTATGGAACCAATGCACCTTGGCTTAAAAACAAACCCGCATACCTTGCGGCGAAAAAAAGATTAAAAAAATACAAGAGTTTAAAAACCCAAGGACTTTCTGAAAAATCCATAGAGGATTCATTGAAAAGAACATACGAAACCGAACTTTTTTCATGGGATGAGAGCAGCATACGCTCCATCTCTACTTTAGATAGCTTGGAATACTATTCCAAATTCTTGAATGCCGGAATGTTGTCAATTGAGCCCCAAAATGGTGAAATTAGGGCCTATGTAGGTGGAATTGATTATCGGTTTTTTCAGTATGACCATGTGTCGCAAAGCAAACGCCAAGTTGGTTCTACTTTTAAACCGATTTTATATACTACGGCTATTGAAAATGGGATGCCACCATGCACCTATTTTCCAGTTAAAGCGGTTACATATACCGATGTCAATAATTGGACACCAAGAAATTCTTCAGGCTTTGGAGATGATGATGATAATCTGAATTATTCATTAAAGACTGCTTTGAGCAATTCTCTAAATACCATAGCCGTAAAAGTCCTTTATGAAACAGGCATAGACTCTGTTGTGGACCAAGCGTATAAAATGGGCATACGAAGCCCAATAGAAAGAGTGCCATCCATTGCCCTCGGTGTAGCCAATTTGAGCATACTGGAACTTGCCAGGGCCTATACCACGTTTGTAAACAATAGCAAGCCTGCAAATCCGGTTTTCATTACAAGGATAGAGGATAAAAATGGAAAACTGATCGCTTCTTATGATGATTTGAATCCGAAAGCCTCCCAAGAAAAAGCTTTCAGTGACAACACGCGACAAGTGTTATTGGAATTCATGAAAGCAACTGTTGATGAAGGAACTGCCAACAGGTTGCGCTCCAATTACCATTTCACTAATGCCATCGCAGGAAAAACAGGAACTACGCAAGACAATAAAGATGGATGGTTTGTAGGTATCACACCCAAACTGGTGACGGTAGTGTGGGTAGGCAATGACAATCAGCAAATCGGATTTAGTTCCACGAGAATCGGTCAAGGTGCCAATTCTGCACTCCCTATGTTTGCTAATTTTTTAGGGAAATTGAATCAAGATATATTTTATAACGCTATTACCCAAGCTCAATTTGAAAGTCCATCAGAAGAAGTTTTACTTTCATTGGATTGCGAGCAAAGCAGTACGGATAGTTTTTTCAAACGAATATTCACAAGCAACAAGGACACTAAACGCTTTGAAAAAAAGAAGAAAAAAGGTATTTTTTCATGGTTGAAGAAAAAGAAAGACTAAGCACGAAGCAGTGTAAAATGAAAAAGTCCAATCATAAGACTGAACTTTTAAGATTCCTGCTTCCGCAGGAGTTATGAGCCGATAGAGGGACTCGAACCCACGACCTGCTGATTACAAATCAGCTGCTCTAGCCAGCTGAGCTACATCGGCTTTTGTGAATACAAATATAATTGTGAAAATCATATTTGCAAGTCTTTTAAAAAAAATTTATCCTAGCTTATTTATTTTTTCGATTAACGCGCGTCCTTTGGTTTCCAATTCTTCATTGATCGATTTAAAGTGCGCTTTTTTGTTCTCTACCTTCTTGTCGTTTACTTTTGCAATCAGTTTGTCAAACGTTTCGATTGCCTCATCTATAATGGCTTCGCTCTTTTTGGTGTCTTTAGACGTATTGGTATATTCCCATACGTAGACTGCTTCTATAATATCACCTAAAACATAATTGATGTCTTTCTTTAGGTCTCTAACATTTCCCATAATATAATTTGAATTTTATTTGTCTGCAAAATTAAACATAAACTTCCAATAGTGTCGCATTTTTAGATGCAATTTGAAAGGTTGTAATAGCTGCCGGAAGTAAAATGGTTTCTCCTTTTCTAATTGTTTCTACATGGTTTGAAGTTTTTATTTCAGCCTTGCCATCAACACACATATAAATAATGAACGAATCGTGTTTGTTTTCCTTTTGGATTGTTGTGTCGATTTTTAAATAATTGGTCGTAAAATAAGGACAACTTACCATTTTGTTGGGATGGTTTTCTTTCGTTTTATAATCAACCCTAAAATCATCTGGCATATCAAAACCTATTGCTTCCAAAGCCAAATCATTGTGCAATTCACGCTTATGACCTTTATCGTCTTTTCTATCCCAATCATAAACTCTGTAAGTGATATCACTTGTTTGTTGAATTTCTGCAAGCATCACTCCTGCTCCTATGGCATGGACTCTTCCTACTTCAATAAAATAGGTATCTCCTGTTTTGACCTTATCAAAATTTAAGATTTTGGTAAGTGATTTGTTTTTAAGATGTTCTAAATAAAGTTGTGGGGTTACTTTTTGATTGAAACCAACAATCAAATTAGCATCCGCATCTGCCTGCATCACATACCACATTTCTGTTTTTCCAAAGGAATTATGGCGTTTTGCCGCCAATTCATTATTTGGATGTAACTGAATGGACAAATCTTGTTTGGCGTCAATAAATTTTATCAGTAGGGGAAATTTATTTCCAAATTGCGCATAATTCTTTTCTCCAATCAAATTAGAGTTATAATTGCTCAACAAGTGTTTTAGGGATTGCCCTTCCAAACTACCATTTATCACAATGGAAGTATCGCCTTCTACATCACTGATTTCCCAACTTTCCCCGATATTGGGTAAATTGGCATCCTTGTTCAAAAGTGATCTTAATTTTTCTCCTCCCCAAATTTTGTCTTTGAGGATGGGTTTGAATTTTATGGGATATAAGTAACTTTTCATGTAATTATTGACCTGAATAGCTTACAAAGTTGCGAGGCGTTTCGTAAAGTGTCACCTCAAGTTGGTTAGAAGCTTTCAATCGTGGTCTGATCTTATTATAAATCACAACGGCAATATTTTCCGCAGTCGGATTCAAGTTTTTAAATTCATCCACTTCAACATTTAAATTTTTATGGTCAAAGACATCTTCAATTTCTTCCTTAATAATATCCTTTAAGGTTTTGATATCAATGACGTAACCTGTTTCTGAATCAATTTCATCGGTCACACTGACAATCAATTCATAATTATGACCATGAAAGTTTGGATTGTTACATTTTCCAAAAATCACATCATTCTTTTCATGCGTCCAATCCTTTCGATACAAGCGATGTGCAGCGTTAAAGTGCGCCTTTCTACTAACCGTTACTTTCATTTGGTGCTAAATTAATATGTTGATAATATTTATCGAAAATAATCTTGAACCATTCCGTGTAAAACCCTGGATTGGCTTTGATATCATTCTTTACTGTTTCCAATGACATCCATTTCCAATCTGACACTTCCTGGGTGTTGATTTTTGGCTCTCCAATGTAGTGTCCGACCAAAATATGATCAAATTCATGTTCCGTTAAGCCATTATCAAATGGTGCTTTATAAATAAATGCAATGCTATCGTTTAGTTCTGTGACAAATCCCATTTCTTCTTCTAAACGTCGCATTCCTGCATCAATATTGCTTTCTCCCACACGTTGATGACTGCAGCACGTATTCGTCCACAAATTTGGAGAATGATATTTATGTGATGCTCTCTTTTGAAGCATCAATTCATTCTTCTCATTAAAAACGAATACTGAAAACGCTCGGTGCAACAAGGCTTTTTCATGCGCCTCAAGTTTGGGCATGATTCCTATTTGTTCGTTCTTTTCGTTTACAAGAATGACCTGTTCTTCTTCCATAGCATACAAAAATACCACTAAATTGTAAATATTTGTAATCTTCAGATTAAATTGAGCTGATGAGTTTAGATGCTTAGACTTTTTGTTTTTTGGTAATACGTTTTTTGAAATTCTTAATTCTTAATTCTAATTCCTAATATATAAAGTATCTTTGCGTCCATTTTGAAATACAGCTATGAGTTTTATTAAAGAGATCAACAGACGCCGAACCTTTGGCATCATTTCGCACCCTGATGCTGGGAAAACCACCCTAACCGAAAAGCTGTTGCTATTCGGAGGAGCTATACAGGAGGCCGGTGCCGTTAAAAGCAACAAAATCAAAAAAGGAGCCACGAGTGATTTTATGGAAATAGAACGTCAGCGTGGAATTTCTGTTGCTACGTCGGTATTGGCCTTTGAGTATGATGGTATTAAAGTGAATATTCTCGATACGCCTGGTCACAAGGATTTTGCTGAAGATACCTTTAGAACATTGACCGCTGTGGATAGTGTGATTGTGGTTGTTGACGTTGCCAAAGGTGTTGAGGAACAAACAGAAAAGTTAGTGGAAGTCTGCCGTATGCGACAAATTCCAATGATTGTGTTCATCAATAAAATGGATCGTGAAGGGAAAGATGCATTCGATTTGCTGGATGAAATTGAGCAAAAATTAGGCCTGAAAGTCGTGCCGTTAAGTTTCCCTATTGGTATGGGGTATGATTTTAAGGGAATTTACAATCTATGGGAAAACAACATTAACCTTTTCAGCGGTGACAGTCGAAAAAACATTGAAGAGACTATCGAAATTAATGATTTGCAATCGCCCGAACTTAATAAATTGATTGGTGACAAAGCTGCGAAAACGTTACGTGAAGAAATAGAACTCGTCGAGGGTATATATCCAGATTTTGACAGACAAGCTTATCTTGATGGTCAATTACAACCAGTCTTTTTTGGTTCGGCATTGAATAATTTCGGTGTGCGCGAATTGCTGGATTGTTTTATTGAAATTGCCCCAAAACCGAGACCAAAGCAAAGTGAAGAACGTTTGGTGCTACCAGATGAAAAGGATTTTACAGGTTTTGTGTTTAAAATCCACGCAAATATGGATCCAAATCACAGAGATCGTTTGGCGTTTATAAAAATTGTGTCTGGTAAATTTGAGCGCAACAAAGCATATTTACACGTTAGACACAATAAAAAACTAAAATTCTCCAGTCCCAATGCGTTTTTTGCTGAAAAGAAAGAAATAGTGGATGTCTCCTATCCTGGAGATATTGTGGGGCTTCATGATACTGGAAATTTCAAGATTGGAGATACATTGACAGAAGGAGAAAACATCAATTACAAAGGGATTCCCAGCTTTTCACCAGAACATTTTAGATATATCAATAATGCCGATCCATTAAAATCAAAACAATTATTAAAAGGTATTGATCAGTTGATGGATGAAGGTGTAGCGCAATTATTCACTTTGGAATTGAATGGCAGAAAGGTCATCGGAACGGTTGGCGCTTTACAATATGAAGTCATACAATATCGATTGGAACATGAGTATGGTGCCAAATGTACCTATGAAAATTTAAATGTTCATAAAGCGTGTTGGGTTGAGCCGAAGGATCCGAAAAGTGATGAATTCAAGGAATTCTTGACCGTGAAACAACGTTATTTGGCGAAAGACAAGCATAACCAATTGGTGTTTTTGGCTGATTCGTCATTTTCATTGCAGATGACACAACAGAAATATCCAAACATCAAATTCCATTTTACTTCAGAATACAAATAATGTAAAAATTCCAACCATCATCCCAAATGCTTCGTAATCAGATTTAAATAGTTAGGTCGTGGGAGTTGGAAATTGAGATTCGGTTTTGGCTTTTAGTGTGCATTTCATCGAATATCCATTTTAAAAATCGTACTTAATCGAATTTTTACTACATTTAATCGATAAATGAATTGATTTCTAAATGACTTCTATACATTTATTTCAATGAAACCTTAATAATTAATTGTTTTTCAATTAGTTATTGATTTTCAGAAAATAAAAGATTGACCCCAAATTGATCTACTTATGAAAACTACTGCTAATGTGTTCAGTAATAGAGATATTACTTTAACTTACGAACCATGTATTTGCATCAATGCCGATCGTTGTGCAAGAGAACTTTCAAATGTTTTTAGAAATTCCGTGATTCCTTGGATTGACCTTGATGGCGATTCCACGGAAAAAATCATTCGACAGGTGAAGAAATGTCCTTCGGGAGCCTTAAAATTTTCGTATAACAATATAAACAATGAAGTAGCCTAACTAAACTTTGTTTTAAAAAAGAATCCCTTTGATTGAAATCAAAGGGATTTTTTAGTTTTATGCTTGACCAGTTGGACCGAAATTCAAAGGAATTGGTGGCTGCTCGTAATCCTTGATTTCGCCATGGGCTTTTTCAAATCGATGCACATTTTCTCCCAAGGCTTTTAACAGACGCTTGGCGTGTTGTGGCGTTAGGATAATCCTTGATTTCACTTTACTCTTTGGTGTTCCTGGCATAATCGCCACAAAATCAACTACAAATTCTGATACCGAATGGTTGATAATCGCAAGGTTCGAATAGGTTCCTTCCGCTACTTTTTCGTCCAATTCGATATTGATTTGTCCTGGTTTTGGGGCTTCTTTACTATCACTCATATCTTATCATTCTTAACTATAAATTCAAAACGCTCCGCTTTTAGTTTTGATTCTAACAGCGAAGCGGTCTTGATTCTATTTTTAATTGTAATTAAACTCTTCCTTTGCCTTCATCATCTCATTGAATTCCTCTTTAGAACCCACAATGATGTGCTCGTAACGTCTGACACCTGTTCCTGCAGGAATTCTGTGGCCTACAATAACGTTTTCTTTCAATCCGTCTAGATTATCCACTTTTGCACTTACAGCTGCTTCGTTCAATACTTTGGTCGTTTCTTGGAACGATGCTGCAGAGATGAATGATTTGGTCTGTAAAGATGCTCTAGTAATCCCTTGTAAGATAGGCGTAGCCGTTGCCGGATCTGCATCTCTCGCGGTGGCCAATTTACCATCTTCACGTCGCACGACAGAATTTTCATCTCTCAATTGACGTGCCGTTACAATCTGACCTGGTTTCAAGGTTTTGGAATCTCCAGCATCTTCAATCACTTTCATTCCAAAGATTTTATCATTTTCTTCGATAAAGTCTGATTTATGAATCAATTGGTCCTCCAAAAAGATGGTATCGCCAGAGTCAATAACTCTTACTTTACGCATCATCTGTCTAACAACAACTTCGAAATGCTTATCATTAATCTTCACCCCTTGCAAACGATAGACTTCCTGAACTTCGTTTACCAAATATTGTTGAACCGCAGACGGTCCTTTAATATTTAAGATATCGTCCGGAGTAATGGAACCATCAGATAAAGGCATACCTGCTTTCACGTAATCATTTTCTTGTACAAGAATCTGATTCGATAGCTTCACCAAATATTTTTTCACTTCACCTAATTTAGATTCTATAATAATCTCACGGTTACCTCTTTTGATTTTTCCGAACGAAACAACACCGTCGATTTCACTCACAACTGCTGGATTGGAAGGATTACGCGCTTCAAACAATTCGGTCACACGTGGAAGACCACCTGTAATATCCCCAGTTTTTGCCGATTTACGAGGTATCTTCACCAATACTTTACCTACGTTAATTTTCTCTCCGTCATTAATCATCAAATGGGCACCAACTGGTAAGTTGTATGAACGTAAGGTATTGCCTTTAGCATCCTCGATATGTAATGTTGGAATCAATTTTTTGTTTCTTGATTCTGAAATTACTTTCTCTTGGAAACCTGTTTGCTCATCAATCTCTACTTGATATGTAACCCCTTGTTCGATGTTTTCGTAAGATACTTTACCAGCAAATTCCGAAATAATAACACCATTATATGGATCCCATGAACAAATCACATCTCCTTTGGCAACTTTTTCGCCTGGTTTCACATAAATGAATGAACCGTAAGGAATGTTGTTTGTGCTTAATGTGATACCAGTTTTGATATCCACCAATTTAAGCTCTGACGTACGTGAAATCACGACATCAACAGCCTTTCCTTGGTTATCGGTTCCTTTGACGACTTTTAAATCTTCAATTTCTGCGATACCATTAAATTTAACAGTCAATTTATTTTCTTCCGAAATGTTACCCGCAATACCACCAACGTGGAAAGTACGAAGTGTCAACTGTGTACCTGGCTCTCCAATAGATTGGGCAGCTACAACACCAACAGCTTCACCTCTTTGAACCATCTTACCGGTTGCTAGGTTACGTCCGTAACATTTAGAACAAATACCTTGTTTTGCTTCACAGGTCAATGCAGAACGAACTTCAACCGAATCCAATGCAGATTCACTGATACGTTTTGCGATATGGTCATGAATATGGTCACCAGCCTTAACTAAAACTTCTTCAGTCATTGGGTCGTACACATCATTCAAAGACGTTCTACCTACGATTCTATCTTGAAGCGATTCGATAATCTCTTCGTTTTTCTTCAACGCAGAAACTTCAATACCTCTCAATGTTCCACAATCTTCACTGTAGATAATGACATCTTGGGATACATCCACCAAACGACGTGTGAG